>CAWZYW010000046.1:0-10427 GCA_963966255.1 uncultured Salinispira sp.
CATTTAAAACGAACCGGACGCGTCCGGGGTAAAAGTATAATCAGTTAAGGCCCGATTTACCAAATTTCTCCAGCAGAGTCGAAAGAACCTGGGCAAGCTCCTCAGCAGGACTGAGCTTTCCCGAATCGAGGATTAAATCGGCGAAACGATAGTCGTCGTTGTCGATTCCGTAGAGTTCCAGGTACCGGCTGTGATCCTCCCGGTCGCGCATCATGGTATGGGCCTCGGCTTTTTCATAGCTCCAACCCTCCCGCTTGGCGATGCGGGAAATGCGCACTTCCGGGTCGGCATAGAGGTAAATGCTGATATCCGCGTCTTTTTTTAACCAGATGGCCAGCCGGGAGGCCAGGACGCAGTTGCCTTCGCTGGCCATCTCCACCTGGCGCTGGTCGACATAGCGATCTATCTCGTCGCTGCGGGCGGCCTGCGCGATAATGTCGTCCAGTTCGACGCCACGCTCCACTGCCAGGCTGCGGAAGGTGTAGTTGATGAACTCAAGTTCCAGGGATTCGGCAAGCATCCTGCTCAAGGTAGTATTGCCGCAACCGCTTTTACCGGAAACCGCGATACTGATGTTTTTTCCGGCAATGGCCCGTTTTACGTCATCGATCATTCTATATTCCTGAGTTGCTCCCGGATGTTTTCCAGGGCTTCTTTCATGTCTATGACCTGCGGTGGAATATCCTTCAGCAGGTTTTTCGATCCGATGGTATTGGTTTCCCGGTTCATTTCCTGACAGAGGAAGTCCAGCCGCTTGCCCAGGGCGCCACCGGCGTTCATCTCCCTCTTGAACTGGTCGATGTGGGCATTGAGCCGGGCGATTTCTTCGTTGATCGAATGCTTTACCAGCAGGGCGGCCAGTTCTGTGAGGACCCGCTGCTCGTCGACCTGATCCCCGAGCACCTCGGTGAAGCGGGCTCTGAGCTGCGTATTGATATGGGCCTCGATTTCCCCTTCCCGCTGGCGAATTGCCTGGAATGCCTGCTCGAAGCGCTCCAGCTGCACCTGGATGTCAGCCGCAGTGCTCTCCCCTTCCCGCTGTCGGCTGGCGACGAAGGCTTCCAGGGCCTCGTCGAACTGCTCCAGCAGCCGGGGCTTTACCGCCTCGGGATCACGGTTCTTTTCCAGCCGCACCAGTCCGTCGAAGCCCATCAGATCCTGAACTTTTATGCTGCCCCGGGCACCGGTAATGCCCTTCAATTGCCGAATACCTTCGGCCACGGCCTTTGCCTGAGCCTCATCTATGCGCACCCGAATGTCATCATCGACGCTTTGAAGCCTGATATAGACCTCAACCCGGCCTCTGACGCAACGGTTTTTGACCCGCTCCCGCAATTCGTTCTCCAGGGCGCCCAGAGTGGACGGCATGGTGATCTGTGTATCCAGGTAGCGATTGTTATATCCCTTGATTTCCACGCTGATGCTGTGGCGATCATCGCTCGATTCGCTGGAGCCGTAGCCAGTCATACTCGTAATCATATTCGTTGGTCTCCCTCTGCAATAGGGGCCGAAGCGTCCCCTTCCAGCTTCCCGGCGAGAATCCGGCCGATGCGCCAGTTATTTCCTGCGCCCATGGTGATGAACAGGTCACCGGCCCGTAACCAATGGTAGGCGAAATCCGCGGCTTTGTCGAAATCAGTCTCGTATCGGACCAGGGAATGCCTGGCGGCGGTTTGTTCATACAGGGTCAGGCCGCTGATACCGCTGTGGTTCGTCTCCCGGGCGGAGGCGTAAATATCGTTGAGAATCACCAGATCGGCATCGGAAAAGGATGCGGCGAATTCTTCCAGAAGGGCCGAGGTCCGGCTGTAAGTATGGGACATAAAATCGACGGCGATCCGCGCCGAGGGGTACAGTTCCCGGAAGCCCGCAAGAGTACTGCGGATGGCCGTGGGATGATGGGCGTAATCATCAATGATGCGAATGCCACCCGCATCCGCGATGATCTCGCTGCGACGGCTGGTCCCTGAGAACGATGCCAGGGCCCGCCGAAGGGCTGTGCCGTGAGCACGCTCCAGCTCAGCCGCGTCCATGCCCAATATCGACCCGAGAAGGGCCAGGGCTCCGGCGGCGTTGCGAAGGGAATGCCGACCCGGATAGGGCAGGACGAACTCATCGGCAAAACCCCCGATGCGGAAACACTGGGCCCGATCCCGGGGCGGAAGCTGCTCCAGGGAGTATTGGCCGTCGGCGGAAAAACCGTAGGGAATCACCGTCACGTCGGGACGTGCGGCGGCGAAGGCTTCCAGGGTTTCAGACGCGCCGGGATCGTCGGCGCAGTATACCGCGCTGCCGCCGGCGGGCAGTTTGTCCAGGTATTCCCGGAAGGCGGCCCGAACATCGGCTTCATCCGCGAAATAATCGAGATGATCCGCTTCGATGCTGGTCACCAGGATGTGCCGGGGGGAAAAGTCCAGAAAATGCCGGCGATATTCGCAGGTTTCGGCTACGAAAAAATCATCGCCGTTGGAAAAGGTCGGATGGCCGCCGAAATTGCTGACAGCTGAGCCCACCAGGACCTTTCCGGGGAGATCCAGCTCACGGATGAGGGTCCCGAGCATGGCGGTGGTGGTGGTTTTCCCGTGTATCCCCGAAACCCCGGCCAGGGGGATGCTGGCGCTGTACTCCCCCAGGGCCGCGGTGTACTCCAGCATCCGGTGTCCCAGCTCCCGGGTCCTGAGCAGCTCGGGATGGGTCGCCGGATCGTAGGCCGGAGAATAGATGACCAGGTCTGCCTCGGCGGGCACGTTCGCGGGGTCGAAGCCCTGATGTACGGGAATAGCGTTTTTTTCCAGGATTTCATCGGTATAGAAGCGCTCTTCCACATCAGAACCGCTGACCGAGGCCCCTTCTGACAACAGCAGCTCGGCCAGGGCCGACATGCCGGTTCCTTTGATGCCGATAAAATATAGGCGGAAGCCGCGCAGGGTGCCGGATCGCAAAATCATGCAGGCATATTACCGCCATCAGGTGGCTTTGGCAACAATCCTTTCCAGGGCTTCCCGGGAGGCTGGAGTATCCAGGCTCTCGGGACTCCGGGGTCTCGGGCTGTCGACGAGTATCACATCCTCAAGCCGGGCCGGCCGTGAACTCAGAACCAGCACCCGGTCGCAGAGCATCAGGGCCTCACGGGGATCGTGGGTTACCAGGATGAAGCCCGGATCATGGCCTTCCAGGTACTGCTGAAACCATTGATGCATGCCGCTGCGGGTCAGATAGTCCAGCCTTGAGAAGGGTTCGTCCAGCAGCAGGAAATCCTGGCGGAACATGCACGAACGCATAAACGCCGCGCGCTGGCGCATGCCTCCCGAAAGCTGACCGGGGTATTTCGTTCCGAAACCCATAAGGCCGAACTCATCGAGGCTCGCCTCAACCCTTTCCCTGGCCTGTCGGGGATCCTCCCCCTTGATGATCAGCGGCAGTGCGATATTGTCCAGGACGTTTTTCCAGGGAAGCAGCAGGTCATCCTGCTGCATATAGCTGATCCAGCCCGGAGAACCGGTCATGGACCGGCCCCCGTAGCTGACTTCCCCGGACTCGACCTCCAGCAGGCCGGCGACGATGTGGAGCAAGGTGCTCTTGCCGCAGCCGCTGGGGCCCAAAACAGCGACGCCTTCTCCAGGCGCCACCGAGAAGGAGATGTCCTCCAGGACCCGCAGGCCGCCGTATCGGTAATTGAGGGCCCGGACATCCAGGCTGTGCTCAGTCCCGGGGGAGGAATTCATTGGTGTAACTCGATGCGGTCTCGAGGGGCCGGGGGATAAGATCGTTTTTCAGAAGCCAGTCCGCGTAGCGCTGCCAGACCTCGGCGCGCATCTCGCCCCAACGGGGGGCCTCGGCGATGAACTCGTCCCGGAGGAACATCAGACTGGCCTCGGCAAGCCCGGCGGGTATCTCGGGAACCGCATCCACCAGGATTCCGGCGGCTTCTTCGGGATTGTTCACGGCGTATTCATACCCCCGGCTCATGGCCCGCATAAAGGCGGCGACGGTCTCGGGACGGGAATCGATGAGGCTTTCGCTGGTGATGATCACCGGGGTGTAATAATCGAAAACCTCATTCATCTGGGCCAGATCCAGATAATTCAATTCCACGCCGCGGATTTCCGCTTCCACCATGGTCCATCCTTCGAACACCCAGGAAAAATCCACATCCCGGTCGCTGACCGCGAAGAAATCAGCCGAGCCGCTGTTCAATACCTTAACATCCTCCAGGCCGGCCCCGGCATCTTCCAGCAGGGTCTGAAGCATGGCGGTCTCCACCGGCGAACCCCAGCCCCCGTAGGTCATCCCCGCCAGATCAGCCACTGATTCGATGCCCCGGTCCGCCGGCGAAGCGAAACCCGAGGTGTTGTGCTGTATCACCGCCGCAAGGGCCACCACCGGAAGGGCGTCATCGGAGGTGCGGGCGAAGGTCACCGATTCCTGGTAGGAATAGCCGAAATCCGCCTGACCGACGGCCACCAGGGCTTCGGCGCTGGCTTCCGCGGGCTGAATGATCTCGACCTCAAGGCCTTCTTCCGCGAAATAGCCCAGGTCCCGGGCGATATACGCCCCGATGTGATTGGTATTGGGCACCCAGTCCAGGGTGAGCACCAGGGATTCGTTGCCGGACTCCGCCGCAGGTGCGGCAAATGCCGCCGCGGCAAGCATAAAAAAAGCAAGGGCGGCCATCGGGACCGCGATGCGTGAAAAATTCATATACAACTCCTCAACAAAAGATGATCTATTCTGCTCCGGCGGATTGCTCTCCCATCCAGGGGAGGGCCAGGCGCTCGGCCAGTTTTACCAGAAGAAACAAACCGGCACTCAGGCCGATGATCATGACGATGGCGGCGAACACCCGGGCGGCGGCGAAAGACTTCTGGCTCCGGATCAAGTACACCCCCAGACCGCCGCTGCCCCCCAGCCACTCGCCGATAACCGCGCCCATAATCGAGTAGGTGGCGGCGATTCTCAGCCCGGCGAAGAACGCCGGCAGGGCGCCGGGAAGTTTTACGTGGCGATAAATCTGAAGCCGCCCGGCGCCGAGGCTCCGCATCATTTCCACATAGTGCCGATCCAGGGACTGGAAGCTCTTCAGGAGGTTCACCAGCATGGGAAAAAAGCAGACCAGGATAACCGCAAGTACCTTGGGCGCCATCCCGAAACCGAACCAGAGCACGAACAGCGGCGCCACGGCGATCAACGGGATGGTCTGGCTTACCACTGCCAGGGGGTACAGCAGATCGTAAAAAAACGGCACCGAATCCATCAGCACCGCAAAGGCAAGCGCCGAAAGCAGGGCTATGCCCAGCCCGAGCAGCGCCGCCGCCAGGGTATTCGACGCATGAGAAGCCATCACCGGGAACTGGGAGGCGAACGCCGCTGCGATGGCGCTGGGCGCCGGAAGGATGTAGGACGGCAGCAGCGGTGACAACAGCTGCCACAGCACCAGGACCGACAGAACCGCTGCTATCGGCAGCAGAGTCCTAAAGGTAGCGGGCCATTTTTTCTTCATACTTCACCCCGCGGCTCTTGTAGTCGATTTTCACGAAAGAGATGATACGTTCAGCTCCCGCCTCCTCGCAGATCCGCTGGGCCTCCGCGACGATTTTCAGCACTTCGTCCAGCGGCCCCTGTATGGTGGTCTCCATGGGCCCTACCCAGTGGGGATATCCGCTGGCAGCGATAAAATCGATCACCTTATCGATGGTGGGATAGAGCTCACTTTGATCAACCGCCGGCAGGATCTGCAGGCTCAGATGAACATCGGGACCTGATGCTGAGTGATTTTCACGGTTCACGGAACGGCCTCCTCCGGTCCGGTATGAGCGGACCGATGCGACGTGCTTTCTGTTATCATGTCGGGGAGGAGCTGTGCGGGACCTGAACAGGTATAAAAAAACCCAACAGCCGCGAATCGCTGCGAGTTGGGGGAAACGATGCCGCCGACGACCGTCGGCGAAAGGGCTCCCTACGCTGGCATTATCCAGATCAGGTCACGGGTCGAAGCGAAGCTTCCTCTCAGCCGGACTAACCAGCTCCCCTGATGATGTTGGAAATGTACGCCCGGCGCAGTGGAATGTCAAGGCGCTTTAACGCAAGGTAAACGTGAAGCTCTTGCTTTTTAATGCATCGAAACGCTCGCCGCTGAAGCGCTGTCCCGCGGTCTTCAATCCCAGGACCTTGCCGTGGAGTTTGCCGCTGGATGAATGCAGTTTCACCTGACTGAATTCATCGTACAGCACGAAACTCAGGCGCAGGGGGCCGTGGCCCTGTAGCCGATGCTCCAGGTACACTTCCAGGCTGTCGCCCTGGGCCATAATGCTGTATTCGATGCTGGTCTGGTTCCCCCGGCGGTAACCCCGGGTGAGACCGTCGTCGCTGACGTAGCGGCCCTTGATGCTGTTCTTCGATTTGCACCGCAGGATCACGTGGAACTCGATATCCGACAGATCGCTGCGGTTATTCTTGGGCAGGCGTCCCAACAGGGGAATCACCTGGTTCTCACGGAAAAACAGGCCGGTGCCGCCCTCGCTGTTGGCGATACGAATTCTTCGGTCTCCTTTCACCCAGGCGCCGGTGGAGGCGTCGACCCAGTGACCCGGAGGCAGATAGGCCGAGCGCTTTCGCTCATCGGGGAGGAGGAACGGCGCCTGCATCAGCGCGGGACCTACCATGAACTGGTCGCCGATTTCCCCGGTCTCCTTGAACCGTTCGATGAAATGATACCAGATAGGCACCAAAACCGGTTCGCCCCAGTCCTCATGCTCGATAAAGAGGTTATAGAGATAGGGCAGGAAGCGGTATCGCAGCCTGATGTAGTGGGTCACCACCGTCCGCACCGCCGGGCCGAACTGCCAGGGCTCCTGGTCGGCGGTGCCCGCGCAGGAGTGATTGCGCAGGAAGGGCTGGAGGAAGGCCGCCTTATACCAGTCCAGCATGAGCTGCCCGTCGGCATCTCCGCCGAAACCCGGTACGTCGGCCCCCCAGTATGAAATGCCGCTCAACGAAAGATTCATGCCGGTGACCAGGGTCTGGGCCAGGTGATGGTAATTGCTCATGTTGTCACCGAGCCAGACCGCCGCGTAGCGGGAGGTTCCCGGGCTGCCGCTGCGGCTGAGAATAAACGGCCGCAGGTCGGGCGCCGCGTTCTGAAAGCCCAGATGGGTGGCCTGCTGCATGCCCAGGGCGTAACTGTTGCGAATGTAGTCGTGGGGCATCTTCCCGTCCTGAAAACGCATCTCCGACGAGTCTGCGCTGTCGGTGGCCGGGTCGTTCATATCCACCCAGAAGCCCCGCAGGCCCAAGCGGATCAGGCGGGCCACATGCCCGGCCCACCACTTGCGCGTCGCTTCAAGGGAGAAGTCAGGAAATACCGTTTCGCCGGGCCACACATAGCCGGTGTAATCTCCACCGACGGAATTTTTACAGAACAGATTCTGACTGACCCCTTCGTTATACACCGCGTACTGAGGGTCCAGCTTGACCCCCGGATCGAGGATGGGCACAACCGACTGGCCATCGGCCTGCAGTTCTTTTATATCCGACCGGAGCGAGGGAAACTGTTCATTGCTGAAAGTGAAAACGCGGTAACCGTCCATATAGTCGATATCCAGCCACAAACCGTCGTTCGGAATCTTGTAGCCGGCGTATTGCTCCTTAATATCTTCGAGGTCCGACCGGGACCCGTAGCCCCATCGGCTCTGGTGGTGACCGAGACTCCACAGCGGGGGCCGTTCATGGCTTCCCAGCAGTTTCTGAAAGGAACGGGTCACCGCCGCCGGATTATCCCCCGCGATGAAATGGAAACGGGGATTGCCGTTATCCGCTGCAATGAAAAACTGAGGCTCCAGGCCGAGATTTTCAAGCAGCTCGATATGGGGATTTGCACCCAGAGACATAAAGGATCGGTACATGCTGTCGAGGAAAACTCCGAGCCAGCCGTTTTCACCGCATTTTATCAGAACGTAGGGAATGGAAATATACAGAGGATCCGGATGACCCCGATCGATCCACTCCCCGGGATAATCGCCCATGACATCCACATTCCAGAACTGAGTCTGTCGGCCGCTGTGTTCCAGGGTTCCGTTCTTCTCGCCAAGACCGTAGAAACGGTAATCCTCGGTATAGCGGAAATTCAAAATCCACGCGAGCTTTCCGGGCCCGCCCAGGGCGAAGCCCTCGGTCTGAAGAAGCTTCTCTCCGTTCCAGCTGATGAGGATGTTACCTTCGGCATCTACCGTGGGGAAAATGCCCGGAGCCGGATCATGCCCGACATCGGCGTTTTCCCCATTATCCTGCTCGGAAATCTGTCCGGGCTCCAGCATGCGGTATCCTTCCCTGCCCTCGGGCCGGAAATCCAGGAAACCGTCGTGGCTGTCCCATCGGGAATCAGTGATGGTAAGAGCTAGAATATTTTCATCCCGGCGATACCAGCTGCTTTGAACCGGACCGTCGCTGAGCGCCGCGGGCTCGTAATTCAGGGGACTGGGAAGTTTGGACGTGTACATACGCAGAGCATAAGAGCCAATCTGCCAGCGGTCAAGCTCGCCGCCCCGCTGCGCCAGGCAGTATATTCCCCAGATGCGCGAAGTTCGGGAATTATTGCGGGGGCGTCCCTTGGCGGTGCTCACCGGTGCTGGAGTGAGTACCGAATCGGGAATTCCCGATTACCGGGGGGAGAGCGGCCGGAAACGGCCGGCGAACCCCATGACCATAAAACAGTTTCTCTCATCCCCTGATAAACGGCGGTATTACTGGGCCCGATCGGCGGTGGGCTGGCCCTGGATCCGGGACCGGGAGCCAAACCGTGCCCATCAGCTGCTGTCGAAACTCGAATCCATGGAATATCTGACGGGCTTGATCACCCAGAATGTGGATGACCTGCACGGAAAAGCCGGAAGCCGGAACATGGTGGAGCTTCACGGGAACCTGCGCCGGGTCATATGCCTCAGCTGCGGAGCCCGGGAAGACCGAGAGGATGTTCAGGAGCGAATGATGGAAGCCAATCCCGGCTGGCGGGACCTGGCGGCCGGCTGGGCCCCCGATGGCGATGCGCTGATCGATGAGGAACGCACCGCCGGCTTTCTTTCCCCTTCATGCCTGCGCTGCGGAGGGGATATCAAGCCCGACGTGGTGTTTTTCGGGGAAAACGCAAACAAGGAACTGGTGCGGCGGGCCTACCAAATGGTCGACCAGGCCGACACGCTGCTTATCCTCGGCTCGTCGCTGACCGTCCGCTCGGGGCTTCGCTTCGCCGAGCACGCGGCCCGGGGGCAAAAGCCGGTGGTCATCGTCAACCAGGGTCCGACCCGGGCCGACGGCCTCGCCCATTCCCGTTTCGACGCTCCGCTGGGTGACTGGCTGGAGGATTTCGTCGGCGGGCTGGCCGCGACCCCCTAGTTTTCCGCCGGCTGAAATCCCACAGACATATTGCTGCCGAATATCACCGGAAACAGTTCGGTGCCCTCGAAGCTGTATCGCTCCTCCAGGAGGACCACGGCGATGCGGTTCTCGAAGGGGCTGGGAAAGTACCCGGCGACCCGCACATGGACCGCCCGGGGTTCGGCGCTTCCCACCAGTTTGGCGCTTCCGTCGCTTCCCCTCAGCCACAAGTCATAGGCCTGGATATTGTCGAACGCAGGGTCCTCACCACCGTATACCACGTCAAGATCGCTGAAGTACTCCACGCCTGAGTCCGTCGCCAAGGGAAAGTGGGCGAATGCCACAGAGCGGGCCAGGCAGGGGTTGCCGAAACCCAGGCCTTCGATGTCGGCGCGCCAAAGCTCCAGGAAGTAGACAGAATAACCGCCGCGCCCGTCGTCATACCGAATTTCCAGGTAGCCGAAGCGTCCGGCTGTATCCCAGCCGAGCAAATACGCGCAGACAGGCGCTTACTGCTTCGGATCATATTATCAACTCCTCAAACCAGCACCCGCAACTGACGAACCGCGCCCAGATGCCAGGCGGTGTGCGCGATGAGTCCGATGCTGCCCCGGCGAAGCATAGGGTCATCGAGATTTACTCCGCGGGTGAGCTCAGCACTGATATTGCTTACCGCCGATTCGAAATCATTGAAGATGCGCTGCCACTCCGCTGGATTTTTCTCGCGGATCACCCAACTTCCCTGCCAATCGGCGGTCGCATGGGCGTTTTCCCCGCGGAACGCACGGATTGCCAGATTGATGGAATATGCGGCATGCTGCACATGGGCCGCGATGCAATCAAGACCCTCAACGGGAACGGCGAAGGCCGAAGAAGCGCTCAAGCCCCGCAGTGAACCCAGTATTCCCGAATCCTCTTCATTGTCCACGAACCAGGTCTCCCGCGGATTTTCCGGACCCACCGCAGCCTCAAGCAACAGCGCCTTGATATCCCGGATCAGGCTTTGCTGACTCAGGGTTTCGTTTTGTGCATCACTCATCGGCACCTCCGTATATCAT
>CAWZYW010000047.1:0-10411 GCA_963966255.1 uncultured Salinispira sp.
TAATATGGTTGATAACAAACCAGCAAGCCTGCAGGACCGAATTGAAGCTTTTCTACGAAATAACCGGGTAATTCTGGCCATCCTTACCACACTGGTCATCGTAGCGATTGTCGCCGTGGTTGTCGGCATCAGCATCAGCAGGAATTCGCAGCAGCGTGAAGCAGCCCGCCTGTATGAGATCGAAACGGCCTTCAGCGATTGGCAGGCGGAAATTGATCCGGAAAATCCTGCGGATCCATCGGCGATCATTGAAACTCTCCAGAGCGAACGTTTCCGCGCCGGAGGCTATGCATATCATCGCCAGCTGTTCCTCATCGCGAATGCGTACGAGATAGCCGGGAACTATGCCGATGCCGCTGAACAGTACGCGCTTGCCGGCGACTCAAGAGGTTTTCTCGGCACCACTGCGTTGTTAAAAAGCGGTCTCATGCTGGAAGCTGCCGGGGATCTGGAGGCTGCCAGGGCTGCCCTGACGGGTCTGGTTGAGGATTTCGATACTGCCGAAGAACCACGAGTCAAATTCACCCTGGGAAGGCTCAGCGAGGCCCTTGAAAAATATGAGGCTGCCCGGCAATGGTATGATCGGGTTATCGCGGATCATTCAGCCAGCGGATGGGCCGATTTCGCTCAGAACCGCCTGATCGCCCTGGTGGTTGACGGCCTGATCAGCGAATAAACCTTACTCATGTCTCTGCGCTTTCCTCGACTTATTGAGTAAATCAGGGCGTCCTCATAAAATCCAACCGTCCCCTTCGGGACGGTTTTATTATATCCATCCACTGTTTGCCCAAGGAGGATGGATTGGACAAAGGGGTGGCACACCCGTATAATTATTTTGATGATCGTACGTTATTCCACTCAGGTATTTGAGAGAAGGGGCTTTAAATGAGTTCAAGACCGCTTTCCAAGTCAAAATTCTTCGCGACGAAAAACTTCGCGTTTATTATAGCTCTAATTGTATTCCTGCTGTCGATTCTCGCGATGAATATAAATATAATCGATTATTTCATCGAAATCCTGCAGTTGAACGTAAACGATCAGCATTTTATACTTCGTAATCGACGTAACCAGGTTGAATTAAGTGAGGGAGTTACCTTTATTGAACGTGATCTAAATATCAGTCCCGACATACTGATATTGGGCGTCGATAATCCTACCCTCGATCTATTCGGCAGCTGGCCGTTTCCACGGCACCATCATGCTGATCTGCTCAATACCTTATATCGGATCCAGGATCAGACAACCAGGGAGAGCGTTGTATTTCTGGATTTTCTGTTTAACGAGATCGACGCCGCCGATCCAGTCGGCGACGCGCTGCTGAGTCAGAGCATACGTTCCAATGGAAGGGTAATCGTCGAAACAACCTTCGAATCGGATCCCGAGGAATTAGACGAACTCCAGCAGGAATATGTCGAGCGACACGATTACCTCTTGGACAACTTCGGTGAAATTGCGAACATTACCGGAGACTGGTTTGACACCCTCCTGTACCTCGGAAAAGATCCTCCGGTTCCCGGAATAATCGAGGGAGCTGCCGGATACGGTTTTGCTACTGTGAGTATCGATGACGAGAGTACTATACGGTGGGTACCGCTTCTGCAGCGGAGCACCAAGTTCATTGCAGAATACCCGCTTGATTTTTTCGAGCAGAACTTCGACTCACTATTCCAATACGACGGTTCGTTCCTCCGTCTGCAATGGATCGATGCGCGTAATTCAAATTTTCCCGTTTCCTTGCCGATTTTCGATGAGGATGGCACTTTCCTGCTTGATGAAACTGAGGTGGCGGAGATCACGAGCAGCATCAGAAGAAGGGCAGTCCCACGGTTAATGGATGGCGATGGCGATGGCACGGCTGAAGAAGAGCAGTTCTTTATCTCGCTATATATCGACCGCTTTATGCCCTCGGTGGTTCTGAGTATTGTGGCCGAGTATTTCAATTTGGATTTTACCGAAGTCGAGGTGGTCCTTGGCGAGAATGTCATCCTCCCAAATCCGAGGGTTTACAACTCCGAAACACGCAGCCTGGACAGGTACCGAATTCAAACGACCCTTGAACAAGCCGATCCGGAAACCGGAGAAATCCTTCAGGAAGCCGAATATCGCGATATCGAAAATATCACTATCCCCATCGATGAACTCGGAAGAATGAAGGTGAACTTCCGCGGGGAACGCTCCGATTTGTCGAGAGGAACGCAAACCTATCCGGTCCGATCGTATTCTGCATATGCACGGAGGGCAACCGGCCCCATAAGCAGCACCTGGCCGCAGACCCTTGTGCTTGATAACAAGATCGTGCTGGCGGGCTTCATGGCTCCGGGTCTCGATGAGAAGGCCACGCCGATGGGGACCATGTTCGGTATCGAGCTGTTCGCGAATGCTATCAACACGATAATAATGGATAATTTCCTCATCGACTGGCCCATGGGCACCCAACTGATTTTCACTGCAGCATTGCTTTTCGTAATCGCTTTACTTGCCGGTCGTACCAATAACTTCGTAGCCCTGTTTATTGTGCTGATTATGATCCTGGGAGTTTTCATATTCGCCGACATTATGTTCAACTCGAGAAATATCCTTGTCCCCTCGGTGCATCCGGTCATCGCCATGATCTTCACCTTTCTTTCAGTGGTCATATATCGGGGATTGACCGAAGAGCGGGAGAAACGAAGGGTGCAGGGAATGTTCGGGCAATACGTGAGCCCGGAAGTGGTGGAACAAATTGTTCAGGCAGACAATCCTCCGGAATTAGGAGGGGTGGATAAGGAGCTCACGGTATTTTTCTCAGATATCAGAGGCTTCACGACCTTATCAGAGAAAATGGCGCCGCAGGAGCTGGTCAATCACTTAAATGTATATCTGTCTTCCATGACAGATATAATTATGGAATACAAGGGAACCCTCGACAAATATGTGGGCGATGAAATTATGTGTTTCTGGGGCGCACCGCTGGATCAGAGGAATCATGCCATTCTCGCATGCCAATGTGCCATCAAGCAGATGCAGAAATTACGGGAATTAAACGAAGGTTGGGCTAGGGACCTGAGAATCGATATCGGAATCGGAATAAACTCCGGAATCATGACCGTTGGTAATATGGGTAGCAGCGGCAGGATGAACTACACCCTGATGGGTGATAATGTAAACCTCGGCGCGCGCTTGGAAGGAATAAACAAAGAGTATTTCGGTCGGGAATGGATTGAGAAGGGGCAGAAACATATCGGGACCGGTTCAAAAATCATCATCAGCGAGTACACCTACGGTCTGGTGAAAGACAAGGTCATAGCCAGGGAATTGGATAATATCCGGGTGAAAGGTAAAAACAAGCCGGTGGTCATTTATGAACTCATAGATGTTTTGGTCGGTCTTGACCCGTACCTGGACGAGGACATATAAAAACTCAGGCTTGGAAAATGCGGAATATATACAAATTTGCTCAGAAATCAAAGCGCACAGTTAGTGCACTATTTCGAAGTGTATGCGTAATAGAACTGTTTTTAATAGTTTTCTATTTACTTATTCACAGTTCATGTGGCATACCTACATTTAATCCACCGCCTGGACAACCGAATCTGAGAAAGACAGGGACAGATATTTTTATAAATATCGCTCCTACAAACCTCGAAATAACCCAAGGGCTGGTAATCCTTTACAAGCTCTATGATGCTGACGATACAGGGAACAATTACGCGGCCGAATTTCCTAGTATAACTAGCTATATAAATGGCAATATAGCCTATACAGATCTTCTATCCAGGGGATATAGACAGGTTCTAATCACCGGTGAAACTTCTCATACTCCGACCATTGAATTTAGTGATTTACCGTTCTTATTTACCGATTTGCTTTTCGAAGCAGGATTCGTCTCCGACGAATTGGAAGATTATATTCGACTTGATGCTGGGGTTGGAATTTTACAAATAGAGGTCGTTGACTCTGATGGACCTAATCTAGCACCTAAGTCTCTTACTCGAAACGATGGTGAAGATAATGAGATCACTGGGGTGGATTTTACCTCCTTTGATTCTAGTGATGCTAATCAAAATGATCTTCCTGTCACTGACCCACCAGGAATTTTAGACAGAGTTGAACTGAATTTCGCGGTGTTCGGTTATCGTTCCACCTTCGGAGAAGGGGTCACTTACTCGTTGCCGGGACTCTTGGCGGTAAGCGATGTGATTGCAAAGTTTACCTTGTAGCTATATAGGTAGCATCGAAGACGACGACAGCATGTGTAATCAAAAACTTCTTGGGAGGAACGATGTTCTTATTTTACCTGGTAAACGCTCTGTCAGTGATTATCGCATCGATACTTATTAGTTTTGCAGGATATATAATCTTCAAACCGAAAGGCACGGCGCGAGTCGCGTTGCTTTTTATTCTGTCTTTGCTGGGCGCAGCATTGGGATTGATCGGATATACGATGATATCATTCTCATCGCTTTCGCGAATAGTACGGTTTTTTATACAATTCGGTTTTTCCATTTCTTTCTCCGCGGCAATCGTGTTCACATACTTTTATATCAGGAATCGGCCTGAGCGGGACTAGATCGTCAACCGAGATTCAAAACTCGGAAATCCCTCACCTCAACTTCGCATAATATATATTCTGTCTACTTGAGTTCTGTATTATCTTTGCTAAGTATCTCCCCTGAAAACTCTATTCCAAAATGCTGTGAAATATCCTACAATAGCTGAACACTTTATATATGCGGGTTCCCGCGGAAGGACAATGGCTGTGAAGAATCTTTACCCTGATGATGAACTGAGCAGAAAAGTTTCCGAGGATTTTTCGTTTTTATACAATATCATCCGATCACTCCGTGGTCCGAACGGCTGTCCTTGGGACCGTGAACAGACTCCCCTATCGCTGAGAAATGCCCTTCTGGAAGAAGCGAATGAAGCGGTCGAAGCCATCAATCACTCTGATCATGAACATATCCAGGAAGAGCTTGGGGATGTGCTTCTGGTACTCATGCTGATTGCCTATATCGAAGAACAGGAAGAGAAATTCAGCGTTCATGAAATGATAGCTCAGTTGTCGGAAAAACTCATTCGGCGGCATCCCCATGTATTCGGCGAAGGGAGTTTACAAAGCAGCCAGGAAGTGCTTATCCAGTGGGACCGGATTAAAGCGGTCAACGAAGGCCGCGGAAAAGCTGATTCCGCGCTCGATACGGTACCCAAGCATCTCCATCATACCGATCGCGCCTACAAGCTGCAGAAAAAAGCATCAAAAGAGGGCTTCGACTGGCAGGACTATCGCGGGGTGATCGAAAAAATCCGCGAAGAACTTGATGAGGTGGAAGATGTAATTCTTCAGATCGAAGAATCGGGAGAAGATATTGAAAATATTTCTGATGAACGCCGTCAGGCTCTCGAGCAGGAAATTGGCGACCTGATGTTTTCCAGCATTAATTTAAGCCGTAAAACCGGCATTCATCCGAATGATGCGCTATCAAGAACCAACAGCAAGTTCTATTCCCGATTCACCTATGTCGAGGAACAGATGAAGGCACATGGCATGGAGATGTCTGCGGAACATCTGGATCAAATGGAACGTTTCTGGCTTGAGGCGAAAGAGCGAGAACAGGCACCGACGTCACCCTAATACTTAAACTTATAATGGCTGACAGACATCAGCATTCCCATACCGATCATGGCAGTCCATAAGCTCGATCCGCCATAAGACAGAAAAAGAAGCGGTATTCCGGTAATGGGCATGAGACCGATGGTCATGCCGACGTTGATTGCGAAATGAAAAAACAGCATGGCAATTACACCAATGGCCAGATACGAGCCGAAACGGTCCCTGGCTTGAGTTGCTATGACTATTCCCCGCACGATAATAATCCCGTATAGCGTTGAAATAATCAGCCCTCCGGCGAATCCCCACTCCTCAGATAATATAGAAAATATAAAGTCGGTACTCTGTGCCGGCAGATATTGGTAATGACTCTGGGTTCCCTGTAAATACCCCATTCCGGCTAATCCGCCCGAACCGACCGCGGTTATTGATTGGATGATATTCCACCCAGCGCCACGGGGATCAACATTGGGATCGAGAAAAACGATCAGGCGCATCATTTGAAAATCCCTCAGGAACCATCTGGCACCAAGGGAAAGTATAAAACCGATAAGAATCATCGTGAAAAAGTACGCTGTGTAAAACAGGTAGGTTTTCTTGAGGATAAAATACCCTGCCAATGCGATGAAAATGCTGATCAACAGCGCTGAAGCGACCAGGATTATATATAGCCGCTCATTAAATATTACAAAAAAACCGATACTCCCCGAATAAATCATCCTCTCCCACTCCGGAAGGATGGTAAAGATGACGGTGAATATAATAATACCAATGATAAACAGCAGATATAACGGACGGGCCCCAGCCGCATACAGGATGAATAATGCAATGGGAAGATATACCATAGCGGTACCAAGGTCCGGCTGCATAAGTATCAAGCCCATGGGTATCGCTACGATGAACAATGAAAGGAGAAATCCTTGCAGACTTTGTATTTTACGCAGGCCCTGCCGATCGAGGTAATGGGCAAGCAGTAGAATCACACCGATTTTCATAAATTCAGAGGGTTGAATTCCGAAAGGTCCCAATCCGATCCAGCTGCGGGCACCATTTACCACGGAGCCGAAAAGGAGGGTGAAAATTATCAGCAGGATAAACCCTCCGTACACATAGGGTGCGAAATCCCGATAGTAATCGTATTTGATCAATGCCGCGCTAACCATAAGCGCTGCGCCGATGGAAGCCCAGATTATTTGACGGAGAAATTCATTGCTCGTCTGTATCCCGTCTGCATTTATGCCCGAGCTGTAGATAAACAGTATGCCGATGATGATTAGCGCTAAGGTGGAAAACAAAAGCAGATAATCGAAACTGACGATGCTGCGATTCATCATTCCTCAATACCCCCGGCATCAATGCTTTCAAGGTATTCCCGCAACTGCGTACGGGTCATATACCAGAGGGGTTGGAGATCTTCAACCGCCTCCTCGAAGGTCATATTATTCGTAATCCCATGAATGATGATATTGGCCGCTTTCGGAGCCCACCATTCCCATTCATTGGTCGCATCAACCCATACCACTACCACATACTGAGATTCTCCGGGCTGCGCATTAAATGGTGCGTAGGCAATAAACCAGGAGTGCTTATAGTCCTCCTGACCACTCTGACCGGTGCCGGTTTTCCCCGCGACTTCCGTGTCCCGGGTGGTAATAACCACGTTGGCGGTACCCTCGGTGATAACACCGCGCATTGCGATGCGTACCTGCTCCAGCACTTCCGGCGAGACCCCTACGTCGCGAAGGACCCTCGGTTCAAAACGCTGGATGAGTTCAAGGCTATCCTGATACCGGATTTCCTTGAGCACGTGAGGCTGATATATGGTTCCGTCATTTATGATTCCAGCCACCAGATTAGCCATTTGCAGCGGCGTAACGGTCATAAACCCCTGACCGATGGACATGTTGACCGTATCCCCTCCTACCCACGGCACGCCATAGGTTCGCTCTTTCCATTCGGGATCGGGCAGCAGTCCCCTTACCTCCCCAGGAAGATCAATACCGCTCACATCACCCAACCCGAATTGGTGAGAATAATCGACGATTGCCTGCACGCCAAGATAGTCTTTTCCGATGGTGTAAAAGTACACATTGCAGGATTCGGCGAGGGCTTCATACAAGTCAAGTGATCCGTGTCCGTCCAGATCATGGCACCGGAAAATCCTGTCTCCGACCTGAACGTACCCCGGACAGAAAATTTCATCGTGAGGATCGAAAGTACCTTCCTGGAGGAGTGCGGCAGTCATCAAGGTCTTGAATGTGGAAGCCGGACTTCCCGCTGCCTGTATAGTTCGATTCAACAATGGGGAACGGGGATCATCGTACAAAGCCTGTATTGATCCTTCCAATTCGGAGGTATAGAAAATATTCGGATCGTAATCCGGGTAGCTGGCCATGGCCAGTATTTCTCCGTTGCTTGGATCCAGGACCAGGGCGGCTCCATTTCGCGGACCTAATGCCATCTCGACCAGATCTTGAATATGCCGGTCAATTGTCAGAACGATGCTGTTTCCTAATGTCGGGGGTATATCCTCAAGGTCGTAAATCCGCCGGCCGCGGGCATCGACCCGGCCGAATCGGATACCGTCCTCACCTCTGAGAATGTTGTCGTATTGTCTTTCTACGCCGGTTTTTCCGATTTCTCTTGCCCCGGCATAGCCTTCGTTATAAAGGATCTGCAATTCTTCAGCAGTGATTTCTCCGGTGTAACCCAGAACATGGGCAAGGAGAGCACCCTGAGTGTAGTATCTGGTCGCACGTGATTCCCAGCTCACGCCGGGAAAGCGGTCGATATTCTCGGCAATCCTGGCGATCTGATGATAGCTGGCTCCGCTCCAAATTTCGTATGCGCTGAAGCTTTGATTCCGTACCGCCGGTATTCGGCTCCAAATATAACTGGATTCGGTGTTCAGGTACTCGGCCAAACGTTCGATTAATTCCTGTAAGCCATCGGCAGGTACCGAAGAAAGGTCGAGGAGCACCGCGAAGGTATCGATATTCGTGACAAGGGGCTGATCGAAATTCCTGTCGAAAATTTCTCCCCGCCGGGTCGGTATTCGTTCGGAACGACGGGAAACTTCATCCGCCTGCTCGCGGTAGATATAGTTATCCACCACCTGCATGGAGAATAATCTCACCAGGTAGGCAGATATAATCAATAATGCGATGGAAGCGAACACCAGAGCCTTGCCCCGGCTCAAACCGTCACTGTTACCAGGTCCAGCCATTAGTCCTGATACCCTCCCCTGCGCTTTTTGGGAAATACCCGATCGAGTAGCGATAGCAGCGCAAAAACAACCGGTGCAAGAACCAGACTATATACCAGCTGAATAAGAAACGGACTGCCGAATACCGCAGATCTGACTTCAGGATACCCGAATACTCCTGCTAAAATAAAAACCAGCAATGCCTTCGTCAGGATACCAACGGCAATCATCAGGAGCGGAGTGAATATCGGATCCACGTAGATCTTCCCTTTTGATTTTCCGGCGGCATATCCGGCCAGGGTAAAAATGAAGGTAAAAAAACCCAGAGGCGCGGCGCTGAGGAAATCTATTGTCAAACCGATGGCCAGGCCTGCAAGCTGGCCAAGCATGGCTCCCCGGCTGTTTCCGTAATATATCAAAGCGATGAGCGCCAGTTCCGGCAACGAGCCATATATGGCAAGCAGCTGAGCAGGACCGTTGCCGAGGTAGACAAGAGAACCGGGTACCAGGAAGGGAAGAATGTACCACATTACGGCGCCTCCCCAGTTTCAATCGGTTCATCTGCCGTCTGAACGGTTTCAGAATCATCTCCGGGTATAAACAATGGCGCTGCTGTTTGTTGACCGGCTCTTCCGCTTTCCTGCGGTTCCAGGAAAAACACGTTCTCCAGACGGGTGAATTGTATATATGGCTTCACCTCAAGCTGCAGCGAAGTCTCATACGAATTACCGAGAATCGCGGCGACGGTACCGATTCGGAGATTCGGAGGATAGAGTGAATTCAAACCTGAGGTGATGATTTCATCCCCTACGTTGATTTGATTCCGCGATTCGCGGTCGAGATATTCCATGATCATCGTGTCGCTTTCAGTCCCCCTCCCCCTAAGAAGACCTTCATAGCGGGTCCTGCTCAGGCGGGAGGATACAAAGCTCTGGGGATCGAGAATCGGACGTACGATTGACGTAAACGGGCTGACTTCAATAACCTTTCCGACCAATCCCTGCTCACCATCCTGATAGCCGACCACTGCCATACCGGTTTCGATGCCGTGTCGGCTTCCGCGGTTCACGAGAAGCGATGTGAATACAATACCAGGATCTTTTCCGATAATCCGCCCGGGTATATTCTGAAAAGTCAGATCCTGGCTATAGCCAAGCGCTGCCTTCAGTTCGCGGTTCTCCTGTTCGAGGGCTTCCATTGATCGGAACAGCTGTTGGCTCGCATCGAGTTTTTCAACCAGTGAATCGTACTCCTGACGCAGATCCCTGAGCTCGGAAACAGACTGGACGGTATCAGAGAAAAAATTGCCTACGCCGCTGATCCCGGATTTTATACCGGTGGCAAGACCCATGCCCACCCGCTGAGGGATTTGGGCAAAGCGGCTGCTCTGGATCATCATTCCAACCATCGAAACGAGCAGTATCAGCGCCAGGACGATGCCTTCGCGATTGCGTTTGCTGAAATCTTTAAAATCCACGGCAGTGTGCCCCTGCCCTACGCGTTAATGGATGAGTAACTGTTGCTGGCGTTCTGCTGGCTAATCTGGTAGTGGCGCCCGGCCCCGATGGCCCAGCAATTCAGAGGCGGCTCCGCACTGAAATCCGGGACACCGGCGTGAT
>CAWZYW010000048.1:0-10373 GCA_963966255.1 uncultured Salinispira sp.
GCAATATTTCATTTATATGTATAGGGTTAAGGTTTTTTCAGGAGGCCCTAATTATCTCCTGCTATGAGAAAGAACCGTATCTGGTCATCCGCCGACAGCTGCGAAAAGGACATGCTCGTTATCTGATCGCTGCTGACCATGGCTTCTATCTGCTTTTCCGCCAGGGAGGTATTCAGGCATGCGGCGTTTATCTCAATCAGCCGAAGCCTTCGCTCCAGCGAAGGGATCCGTAGTTCAATTTCGAGAGATTCGCTGCGGGGGTAGATCAGACTGAATTGGGGCATATCCATTCGGCGGATCAGATCGGAGAAACGCCCGGGGGCTTCCACCTCCAGGCTGCCCATGTCCGAAATGGTCGCGATAAAATACACCTGATTGTTCCGGACAAGTATCTCCCTCATTACCTGGATGGCCCGGGGGTACAGCTGCTCCACTCCGAGCAAATGGATAAGCAGCTGATTCCGGGAGTGATATTCACTGATTATTCCCGCCACACCCTCGGCGAATTTCTGGCGCTCAAACTCCAGCTCGAAATCGAACAGCGGATCTTCCCGTTCAAAGCGGCCGTAAGTCAACAGCGAATGAAAGAGTGATCGCTGAGGGGCATAGGCGTTTTGTTGAATCAGTTCGTCCCGCCGTCGGGGAGAAATCGATGTGCCGATTTCGTAGAGCAGGGAGAGAAAAGGGTGGTAACCCAGATTCCATATATCGTTTTCCCAGAGCAGCAATTCGCGGAACGTCAGTCCTTCGGGCAAATCCCGTAGCAGTTCGGCCACCGCTCACCGAACCGCAGGCAGGTTATTGCTGGTGATGACGGTACAACGGGGGGAATCCCCGGGCAATTCGCCACTGAGGAAACTGGAAATTGCCTGCTCGAGTTTTTCCGGCATACTCCAAGCATATGATCCAGGGGGGGAATTAGCAACTCCGGCGCATCGGGAAATTCCCGGACTAGAAGGTCCTGAGCAGGCGTATCATGCTTATCAGGCTCAACAGGGCGCCGGCCAGGAC
Source organism: uncultured Salinispira sp. (assembly GCA_963966255.1). Classification (GTDB taxonomy): domain Bacteria; phylum Spirochaetota; class Spirochaetia; order DSM-27196; family Salinispiraceae; genus Salinispira. The sequence continues at coordinate 1,012 of CAWZYW010000048.1, forward strand.
CAGGGCGGCCATAATGCCGGCAATCAATGCGAATCGGGTGGGTAACAGTATCATCAGGCTGAAGAAAACGATGGTTTCGAAGCCTTCCACCAGTCCCCTGGGCATGAGCATGCTGGTGCGGCGGGGCCCTCCCCCCGATTCCGTCTCCGAGGCACCGTTCAGGCGGCGCTTTTCCAGCAGGGCGGACGCGCTCATCCAGAGGGCTGCATGGACATAGAAGCGGGCCAGGAGCAGGGCCGCTGCCGGCCAGGCGCCGGCGCCGCCGCCGATGGCAAGCACCAATGGAAAGCCCGCGTAGATAAAAAAGTCCAACGCGATGTCCAGGTATCCGCCCAGGTCGCTGGCCTTCCCCGCCGCCCGGGCCACCGCTCCGTCCAGACCGTCGATTATGCGATTGACCAGCCAGAGGATGAGGGCGACGATATTCAGACCGATGGCTGCGGCGGCCAGGGCCCCGAGACCGACGGCGAAACCGATCAGTGAGAGGACCGTAGGGTGAACCGCGGTGCCGATGGCCCGGGCCAGGGGATTGAGCAGGCGATCCTTTATTCCCCTGAGTTCCAGGTCAATCATGGCGCGTCTTCCGCTTGGTCAAAGGATAGGACGCGAAGGGTTCGACGATCAGCTTGTCCACCCGGTTCACCTGAGGATCGTCATAGCCCGGCAAGCCCACCTCGATGCCCCGGGGATCCACATCCTCCACGGATGTGTACGTGGAAAACAACCGGTCCCATATCGAAAGGAAGAATCCGTAATTACTGTTCCGCTCTTCTATGCAACGGGAATGATGGAGGCGATGTACATCCGGGGTAATCAGCAGTTTTCGGAGCACCCGGTCGGTCGCGGTGCCCAGGCGGATATTCGCATGGGTGTACATGGAGGAGGCGTTCAAAATCACTTCGAAAATCAAAACGCCCAGCGGATGAAGCCCCAGGGCCGCGATGAAAATCGATTTGTATGCGGCGCTGATCAGGATTTCCACCGGATGCATGCGGAATCCGGTGGTGAAATCGATGTGGGTGTCGCTGTGATGCATCCGGTGAAAGGGTCGCAGAACGCTCACTTTGTGAAACAGAACATGCTGAAGATAAATCCAGGCATCAAGAACCAGGACGGTGAAAGCCACCGCCATCCAGGCGGGTACGAAGGAAACGGCCGTGAGGCCCCAGGATCGGGCCATCATGCTTTCGGCCACGGCGTAGGGCAGCAGGGGTCCGAGAATCCGTACGAGAACATTGCCGATGGCGATTATGGCGAGATTCCCGGGCCAGCGCTGGCGCCGGGTATGTTTCGCATCGCGATCGGGGATGATCATCTCCAGGACGCCGAGGATCAGGAATACCGATGCGAATACCGACAGACGGATGATTGATTGACGGTCCATAGCAGCAATATAATAGGAATTCGATAAGAATCAATGGGAAAGGGATATCTATGGAGATCAGTATCCGGAACCTGAACAAGGCGTTTGGGGACCGGCAGGTATTAGCGAATGTAGACCTGGATATCCGCGGCGGAGAATTCATCAGCATCATCGGCCCGTCAGGGGTTGGCAAAACCACCTTGCTCAATATCATCGCCGGGATCGCTGATGCCGACGGGGGAAGTATCGGATTAAAGCCCGACCCGGCTTCCTGGGAGCCGATTATCATGGTATTCCAGGACTTCCTCCTGTTCCCCCACCTGAATGTCCGGAGGAATATCGCATACGGTCTGCAGAACCGGGTCAATTTCCGACGGGCCTTCACCATCCCGGATGAGCAGGATCTGCCGGCCCGGAAGGAGCGGCAGGGGATGATATTCCGGCGCAGCGAAGAGTACGCCGCCCATTTTGATATCGGCGATCTGCTGCATAAGTATCCCGCCCAGCTCTCGGCGGGACAGAAGCAGCGGGTCGCCCTGGCCCGGGCCATGGTGCTCAACCCCGCCCTGCTCCTGCTCGATGAACCCTTCGCAAATCTCGATCCCAGCCTCAAAATGGAAACCGCCCGTTTCATCCGCCGGATTCAGGGGGAATACGGCGTAACCACCATGGCGGTGACCCATGATCTGCCGGAGGCATTCGCCATGAGCGACCGCATCGGCGTCATGCTCGACGGCAGCATCCGTCAGCTGGATGATGTGGAGCGGATTTATCGCTTTCCCGCCGATGAACAGGTGGGGGCCTTCCTGGGACCGGTGAACCTGCTGCCGGCCGCATCGTGGAACCGATGCCGATTCTCAGGCGAGCCTCCTGCCCCTCCCCCGGATGAATCAGCGGCTGACGGGCACAGCATTCTTGTCAGGGCCGAATCCATCGGACTGGAAGCCGATCCCCGGGGTCCGGCCTCGGTCCTTCGCCGGCGATTTCGCGGTACGCTGGTGGAGTTCGATGTCGAGCTTGACGGGGCCGAGTACACGGTATTTCGACTGGATTCCGACCTTGATCCCGGCGCACGGGTAGGGATACGCATCAAGGATTATGTATATTTGCACAAGGAGAACTCATGAGCATGAATCATCATAGGCGTTTCTTTTCCGTCGGAGCTCCCCGGCCGGTCAGCGGTCTGGCAATTATCATCCTGCTGACCCTCGGCATATTACTGGCTTCGGGCTGCGGCGCTGGCCAGGCGGAAACCGGAGATCCGGCGGAACTGAGTTTTGATCAGCTGGCGGAGCAGGCTTCCGGCAGTGAGGTGCGCTTTTATATGTGGGGCGGCTCACCCCTGATCAATGAATGGATCGATACCGCGGTTGCCGGGCACCTTGCCTCGGAACACGATATCACCCTGGTACGGGTGCCCATGGACGCCGCGGTGTTCGTGAACCGTTTATTGTCCGAAAAGGACGCGGGACGGCAGACCGGCGTGATGGATATCCTGTGGATCAACGGGGAGAATTTCAGGAACGCCAGGGAGGGTGATGTTCTCTACGGACCGTTCACCCAGGCCCTGCCGAATTTCAACGATCATGTGGATCCCGCGACGGCCCTCAGCGACGCGGGATATCCGGTGGACGGCTACGAGGCGCCTTACGGCCGCGCCCAGTTCGTCATGGAATACGATTCCGCCCGGGTACCCAGTCCCCCGACGAGTTACGCCGGGCTGCTGGAATGGGCGAAGGCCAACCCCGGTTTGTTTACCTACCCTCAGCCGCCGGATTTCACCGGATCGGCATTTATCCGCCAGGCGTTTTACGAGCTGACCGGCGGTCACCAGCAGTACGCCGATGGCTTCGATGAGGATCTCTTCGCGAAAAACGCCCCGCTGCTCTGGGATTACCTGAACGAGCTGGAAACCTATCTCTGGCGGGAAGGTGAAACCTATCCGGCGGACCTGGCATCCCTCGACGGCCTGTTCGAGCGGGGCGAGGTGCTGTTCAATATGACCTTCACCCAGACCGGCGCTTCGAGCAAAATCGCCCAGGGGCGCTATCGGGAAAGCGTGAGAACCTTCGTTTTCGAAAACGCCAGCCTGGCGAACACCCATTACCTGGCAATTCCCTTCAATGCTCCGAATATTCCCGGAGCCATGGTGGCCATCAATGAGATCATCGGGCCCGCGCTGCAGCTATCCAAGAACGATCCGGAAAATTGGGGGGATTTTACGGTCCTCGACATCGCCACCCTGGATGCGGATTTTCAGCAGCGATTCTCCGAGCTGGATTTGGGAATCGCCACCCTGCCCCTGGACGTATTAAGCGCCAACGCGGTACCCGAGATTTCCTCGGAATACCTGGAGGCCCTGGAAAACGGCTGGGAGGAGCATGTCCTCCGCAACTGATCCCGGCATGCGACGGTATTCTCCGGCGGATGCCGGGGCATTCCGCCCCCCCGTGCCGCCGGGCCTCCGGCGCGAACCCTCGCTGTGGGGACTGCTTCCGGGCATCGCCGCCGCCCTGGTGGTGGTATTCGGCGGCGGGCTCTACGCACTGGCTGGCCTGCTGAACTCGGAGGCCCCCCAGGCGGCGCTGACCATGCTTCTCTCGGATCCGGTGGTTCGCGCAAGTCTGGGTTTCAGCGTCCGGGTGGCGGCGATATCGAGCATCAGTTCGATATTGCTGGGCGTGATGCTGGCCCTTTGGCTCTGGAAACAACCTCCGGCTTTTCCGGGTTATCTGTACACTCTGCCGCTGATATTCCCCCATGTGGTGGCGGCGTTCTTCGTAATAGCATGGTTTTCCCGCAGCGGGCTGATGTCCGGCCTCTTGTACCAGCTGGGGATCATACAAAGCCTGGACGGTTTTCCGGTTCTGGTGTTCGACAATAACGGATTCGGGGTCATCCTGGCATACATCTATAAGGAGACCGCATTCGTGGTTCTCCTGATGCTGGCTGCGATTCGGAAAATCGACTCCCGGCTGATCAGCACCGCCAGAATGCTCGGAGCCGGAAGGACGAAGCGATTTTTTAGCGTCATTCTGCCTGAAACCGGCGCAACCCTGGCGGTGGCCTGGATCATCGCCTTCCTGTACTCATTCGGCGCCTTTGACATCCCTTTTCTCACCGGTTCCGCAAGCCGTCCAATGGCAAGCGTCGCCGCATACCGCTTGTTTTTCGAAGGAACTCTGGCAGACCGACCCCGGGCTCTGGCGCTCCTGGTCCTGATCTGGCTGATCACCATGCTGTTCCTTATCATATTCGCCCTGATGCAGCAGTTTCCGCCCCGGCTGCTTCGCCGACTCAATCTCTTTGACGGATACGCTTCAAAGCGCTTTGCATCCGCAACCCGCCCCGCGGATGATTCTGAGCGGAAGCGCAAATGAAGCACATTTCTCGGGTCCTGTTCATCGCTTTTTTCCTGTTCCCATTACTGTATCTCGGGATCCGGATGTTCGCCGGAATATGGTCATATCCGGCTCTCCTGCCCGAATCCTGGACTGGCCGGGCTCTAGCATACATTCTGGCGAACCGGGGTCCCATCCTCAGGAGTCTGGGATCGTCGACGGCGTACAGCCTGACGGCGGTACTCATCAGCCTGTTTTTTTCGTATGCCCCTGCGCGGGTTCTGGCCCGCCGCAATTTCGCCGGCAAATCCCTGGTCCAGACCCTCCTTCTCGCCCCGCTGCTGGTCCCCGCGGTGGTCTATGCCCTGGGGCTTTTTCCCCTGATGCTGCGTCTGGGCATCAGCGACCGCTTCGGCGGGGTGGCGCTGATTCTCGCCCTGAGTGCATTTCCCTACATGCTCAGGGCCCTTCAGACCGGCTTCGCATCAATCCCCCGGGAATATGAAATCAGCGCGTATATGCTGGGTGCCAGGGGAATTCGGATTTTCTCCAGCGTATACCTGCCCCAGATGCTGCCAGCCCTGCTCTCCGGCGCCACGGTGGTGTTCCTTGCGGCGTTCAGCGAATATTTCCTGGTATTCCTTATCGGAGGGGGCCTGGTATCCTCATACTCCGGATATCTGGTCCCGCTGATCCGGGCATCGGATTGGAGCATCAGTTCCGCCCTTATCCTGATATTCCTTCTGGTACCTCTCATGCTCTATGCGCTGATGGAACGCCTGCTGTCCAGGTACTACCGAAGAAGGGGCATGGGGATGGGAGAGCAGCTCGGCGGGCAAGTGAGATCGTGAAAAAAAGACCGGGCTAGCATAGACTGTAACAAGGGGGCGGAGACGCGGATTTCCGACCAAAACCGTATTGCATGCTGAATAACTATAACTTTGCGACGAAACTACAGCTTATTTTTCTCCCGCTTATCATCACCCCGGTGGCGCTTTTAATTATGCTCCTGGCCCTGACCATACCCTCCCGGCTGATCAGTGCTCAGGAGGAATTGCTGCTCCTGCAACTTGAACGGGCGTATAACCAGATTGACGAAGGATACGAATTGCTGGTAAGTGCCGGGATTGAAGACGACCTCTTCTTCAGGCAAACCCGGATCAACCGCATTATCGAGAATATCCGTCAGATCGATGTGGAAACTGCCAGTTTCGGACTCTACGATTCCAGCGCCGGGGCACTGTTGATTGAACCTGGTGAGCCGGAGAACTTTCTCGAAAAACTGGGTTCAGCGGAATTCCGGGAAGTCCGGGACTTTGCATCCCGTGATACCGTGCGCATGAGTACCGGCAGCGAGACATATCTTCTCCGCCATTTCCCGCCCTGGAACCTTGTGATCGGCCTTCAGGTGCGCATCCCCGCCCTGTACCGCCCGGTATTCGGTCTGCTGGGACTGTTCGGAAGCGTCGGCCTGATAATTATTGTCACCGCGGCGCTGCTCATCCGCCGTTTCAGCCGGAGCCTCAGCAGTCCCCTGGCCGAGCTGGCTGAGACCGTCAGCGATTTCGGAAGCGGAGATTTCCGTCGCCGGGTTTCTCCCCGGGGGAGGGACGAGATAGCCCGCCTGTCCGGCAGCTTCAATGATATGGCAGAGCGGATCAGCGATTTTGCCCGGGAATTGGAACGGAAAGTCGAGCAACGGACACTGGAACTCAGTGATAACATCGATGCGCTTCAGCGGACCCAGAAGCAGCTCATCGAATCAGAGAAGCTGGCAAGCCTGGGTTCGGTGGTCGCCGGCGTTTCCCATGAAATAAACACGCCCCTTGGCGTGGGCATAACCTCAGCCAGCTTCCTGGAACATCAGCTCAATCGTATGGAAGATTTATACCGGGGAAATCAGCTTACCAAGAGCGAACTCGACGCCATTATTTCCCGCTCCCGTGAAAGCCTGAACATCCTGATGGACAACCTTAACCGCGCCCAGACTCTGGTTCAGAATTTCAAGGAAGTGAGCGCAGACCAGCTGGTAGATGAGCAGCGCACGTTCCAGTTCCGGGACTATCTCGAAGAAATCCTGAGCGGCCTGCATAACCAGCTCAAACGGCGGGTCGGAAAAGTGCGGATCGAGGGTCCTGATGAACTCTACGTATACTCACATCCCGGCGCCTACTGGCAGATTTTCTCCAATCTGATTCAAAACGCCCTGATTCACGCATTTCCAGAAGATATGGAACGGGCCCCGGAAATCACCATTTCCATCGAGGCCGATGAAGGCGATTTGAATATCGTCGTGGCCGATAACGGCGTCGGTATGGACGAGGTGATCCGGGAAACCGCCTTCGAGCCCTTCGTCACCACCAGGCGGGGCGCCGGGGGGACCGGATTGGGTCTGAACATAGTATTCAACATCGTCCAGCGCCTGAACGGGGTCATCAGCCTGGAAAGTTCTGCAAGAGGCACATCGATATTTATTCAAATACCCGGGATCATCCGCGAAGCGAATGAAGAAGATGATTCCGGCAAGCCCCAGGAGTTCAGTGAGTGATACAGTTAAGCCTTCCCTATCTGCACCTGCGAACCAGGAACAGCAGCTACATCATGGAAATCCTCCCCGGAGGGCACATCGGCCAGCTGTACTACGGCCCCGCACTTTCGTCCCGGGAGGACTACTCCAGCCTGCACCGGGAATTCGCCATCATGCCCGGAAACGAAACCGCGTACTCCCCGCAATTGGGGCAATATAACCTGGAGACCTGCCTGCTGGAGTTTCCCGGCGGAGGCAAAGGCGACTATCGCAGCCCGGCGCTCATCGCCCGGCGTGGCGACGGCGACCGGGTCATCGATCCGGTGTACCGATCCCATCGACTGAGCGAGGACCTCGCGGAACCTCCATCGGGCATGCCAGGGACTCGAGGCGGGACCGGCGGTGCAGAATCGGATGAAGCCATGCTCACCCTGCTCCTGGAGGATACCCGCGGAGACCTGAAGCTGGAACTGGAGTACCGGGTGCTTGAATCCTGCGACGTCATTACCCGCCGGGTCCGGGTGGTAAACGGAGGTGAAGCGGATCTGGATATAGACCGGATCGCCTCGCTGAGCCTGGATCTGCCGCCGGGGGATTACCGCTGGCACAGCCTGCCGGGAAAATGGATCGCAGAAAAACAGCTCCAGAGCGGCAGCATTCGCTTCGGCGCACTGGAACTTTCTTCCCGGCGTCTGGTTTCCAGCGCCGAGCACAACCCCTTCCTGGCAATCTCCGAAGAGGGGACCGATGAACATCGGGGAGACGCCTATGGGTTCTCGCTGATCTACAGCGGGAATCACCGAACCGTCGCCGAACAGAGCCCCCATCGACTGCTTCGGATTCAACTGGGCATCGGCGACGAGGATTTCTGCTGGCGGCTCGCCCCGGGCGAAAGCTTCGAAAGCCCCGAAGCCGTCATGACTTTCAGCGCAGAAGGCTTCGGCGGCATGAGCCGTAATTTCCACCGGTATATCGAGGACCATATCATACCGCCGGCATGGCGCCGCCGCCCCCGTCCCCTGCTATTCAACAGCTGGGAGGCCCTCTACTTCGATTTCGACGAAGAAAAGCTGATGAAGCTGGCCAGGGCCGGCGCAAAACTCGGCATGGAGCTGTTCGTCCTGGATGATGGTTGGTTCGCCGGGCGTAACGACGATCGCAGTTCCCTGGGAGACTGGGTCGCCGACCGGAAAAAACTACCCGGGGGCCTGGAGCGCCTGGCCAATCGGGTACGGGCTCTGGGTCTGGAGTTCGGCGTCTGGGTGGAGCCCGAAATGGTTTCCCCGGACAGCGAGCTGTACCGCAGCCACCCGGAATGGGCAATCCAAACGCCCGGAAGGGAACCCAGCCTGGGTCGGAATCAGCTCATCCTGGACCTTTCCAATCCGGCGGTCATCGACTACCTGGAAGAGAGCATGAACCGGGTCTTCGCCGCATGCAATCCGGCCTATGTGAAATGGGACATGAATCGCTGCTCGTCGGACCTGTACTCCCCGACCCTCCCGCCGGATCGCCAGGGCGAGCTGGCGCACCGCTATGTCATGGGTCTGTATGAGCTGCTGAGCCGGCTCGTAAGCGCCTGGCCGGATATCCTGTTCGAGGGCTGCGCTTCGGGGGGCAATCGATTCGACATGGGCATCCTGTACTATATGCCCCAGATCTGGACCAGTGACAACACCGACCCCGGCTCACGGATGAAGATCCAACATGGATCCAGCTGGGTGTACCCGCCCCACTGCGCCGGAGCCCACGTCGGCTCGGACCCCTCACATCAGCTCCTGCGCAATAACAGCATCGAAACCCGATTCCACGTGGCGGCTTTCGGCGCCCTGGGCTATGAATTGAATCTCACCAAACTGTCGCCCTTCGAACGCAAGGTCATCACGCGTCAGGTGGAACTGTACAAGGCGTACCGGGAACTGTTTCAGTTCGGCGAACTGTACCGCCTGGCTTCGCCGTTCCAGGGCAATCTGGCCGTCTGGCAGACCATGGCCGACGACGGTTCGGCGGGGATCCTGGGCTGGTTCCAGCAATCGCAGGAAGCAGGCTCGGTGTACGAAACCCTGCGGCTGCGGGGCCTGGACCCCGGAGCGACCTATCGCATCGAGACCCTCCCCCACGTGTTCAATAT
>CAWZYW010000049.1:0-10246 GCA_963966255.1 uncultured Salinispira sp.
GTGTATAAGAGACAGACCCCGGTAAGCGGTACATCGGGAGCGTACAGCGGCCTGATGTCGGCGGCCGCCATGGCGGCGTGGCCGCCCTGACTGTATCCGGCAGTAAACACGTGGCCGTCGGGACGGGCTCCGGTGCCTTCGCCGAGATCCTCATCGAAAAACGAGTTTATTGCCCGAATGGCGTCGAGCATCATGTATCCCTCAGCGTATTTGCTGAAATATCGCTGAGTCCGTTCCGGATCGTTGAAGCCGGTATAGTCGGGAAACATGACAATGAATCCCTGTGCGGCATAGGCAAGCATATTCTGGGTGTACCATCCCCAGCGCTCTTCTTCGGGAATTTCCAGGGAAGGGGCGCTGACATCGCTGAGGCCGGTGGTCCCCGATGCGAATACATAGGCGGGAAACTCCCGGCTGCCGTCGATTTCCGGGACGAACAATTGGGCATGAATGATCACCTTGGAACCGTCGAAATCGGTCGAATAGAAGCGCAGTTTCCAGTGCTGAACGGGAAGCACCGGTTCAGGCACTTCGTAATACTCGAAGAAACCAGGGGTGGATCGGCGTAGTTCATCAAGGCTGTAACTGGCGAACAGTTCGGCTTCGAGTATGGTTCCCGCGTCTTCAGCGGCTGGGACCACCAGTTCTTCCATGGGCCGAATCTGGGCGGTCAGGCGCATGCCCAGGCCCAGGGCCAAGGTAGTCAGTAGAATGCTTATGGCTCGGAAATAGGCTGTTCTCACAATATTACTCCTGGATTTTTACCGGCTCATTCGCAATAATCAGTCCGGTTTTGGTAGTATCTGTACCGCAAATGATGTCGGTTTTTCTTAGTCTTGCTGCTCGTTCAATGCGATTTGCATCCGATCGCGTAATTCTTCCATCCATTCCCGGGCGTCGTTGAAACCGATCTGCCGGGTATCATGCCGGTATCCCTCAAAAATACGAAGGTCTACATCAATACTCAAGCGTTTGAGATGCCGGGCGTAGTCCACCTGCGTTTCGGGAAAAATGACGATATCGTCGGTTCCCTGGAGGAGCAATACTTCAGTGTCGTAGCTGCGGTAGCCGGTGGTGTTTTCCCTCAGCACCCCTGCCAACGCGGGGTAGTCCCTGGCGAGGGTGCCGTCTCGCAGCGAACGGTAGAATTCAGGCGTAAAAAGATCTTCGGGGTGATGGGGATAATATGCCGACATAGCGCCGACGCACTGGCTCAGTACGTCATCAGCGAGCCATTGGGCATATTCAGGACGCAGGATCGCATCCGGATCCACCACGTCTTCACCGTACAAGCGGGAATAGGTATAAATCATCATCGGAGCCACCGAAGGGTATTCCAGCATCAGTTTCTCCGGGCTCGCCGTAGCACCGTAGCCGATGACCCCGTGGAGGGTTACGTCCGGAGCGTACTCGGCGTTGTAATCCGCAGCGGCCAGGATAGCGTGGCCTCCCTGGCTGAATCCTCCGGCGACGTTAACGGTTGAAATCACTGACTGGTAATCTAGTTCGCCGTAAACCCGGTCCATGACCCGAATGCTGTCCAGCAGGACAGCGGCTTCCGCCGCGGCAACCATGTAGAACTGATATTCATCGGAATCCCGGAAGCCGAGGTAATCAGGCTGAATGGCGATGCTGCCCAATCCGGCATGGCTGAGCACATGAGCCCGATACAGGCCCCAGCGTATACCCGCCTCATGTTCCCGGGAGGCCCGGCAGTTATCGATTAAGCCGGTTGAACCCGGGGCGAATACGTACAGGGTGCGAACATCCTTCTCGCCGTCTGGAAAGCGGGGCAGAAAGACCTGTGCGTAGGCACGCGCGAGGCTGCCGTCGGGGTAGCGGCTTTCGAAAACGAGCTGATACACATCCACGGTATACCGGGCGATGGGCTGTTCGTATCCGGCGAAAAGCGGGGCTGCGAACGTACGGATCTGATCCGGATCGTAGCTTCGCTCATAGTTGAGCGAGATGATATCGCCCGGTGCTGCCCAGATGCTCACGCTGAGAACTGAGATGATCACAAAGGCGTATATGCCTCGAGGTATGGATTGCATAGTACAGAGAACCTATCAGAATGAGCATTGATAGGGCAAGGAGTTGGAAGCTTGAAGCGACTGTGATAGGATAGGCGCCATGCGCAGGCACATATCAATCGCTGTAATTACAGGTATTTTCGCCGTCCTTTTTTCCTCGTCCGCCTTCGCCCAGAGCGGATCCTTATACGGCCTGAGTCTCGATGAATCGGCTATTCTGGTACGGGTGGCAAACCTCCGTAGCGAAGGTGCTGCGAGCCTGCGTCTGGGATCATCCCGGCTCATAGCTCAGGAACCGGGGGATGTCACGGCCTACCTGGCAGTCGCCGCAGATCTTTATATATTGAGATATCAGGGGGAGAATCTTGAGTTTATTCCCCGGCAGGGGACGATCTACACCATCGTCGCGGGAGATTCTGACCTTATACTCCTTGAGGATCAGGCTCATGATGATCCCCTGCGCTGTCAGTTGTATGTATATGTGCAGACCGCCGCAGGAGTGTCCGGTACTCCGCTTTCCCTGAAGACAGCCGATGGATCGACCGCTCTCCTGGAAAATATTATGCCGGGAAGCTCCGCTGCAATCGCGGTAAATCCCGTAGCAATCGAACTTGCTTTGTTCGACGATACCGGGCGTAAAGTCAGTGCCGATTTTGATCCGATGATGGCCCGAGGCGCGAGCATCGCCATCGCCGCCCGGCTGGTGGCCGGGGATCGGGCGGAAGTTACCACCCGGGTAGCGGAAATTCAGGTCCGCTGAATGACGGCCTGAACCATGGTATTCAGCTCGCCTCTCTTCCTTTTCCTGTTTCTCCCCCTATTTCTGCTGGGGTATTACCCGCTTCCCCGCCGAATGCGCATTCCGTGGATTCTTTTTGGCAGTTGGGCTTTTTACGGACTCTGGCGGCTTGATTTTCTCGTTCTGCTTATCGGGGTTAGTGCCTTGAACTATGCCACGGGTCTGTGGCTCCACCGAAGCTCATCCGAGACCCGGCGTAAGGGAATCATCGCCTTCGCCGTAGCGGCGAACCTTCTTATTCTGGGGTATTTTAAATACGCCAATTTCGGAATAGAGAGATTTAATGCGGTTCTCAAAAGCCTGGGAATCCCCGGTATTCAGTTTGGCATGGTTATCCTGCCGGTGGGGATATCCTTCTATATTTTTCAGGCGATGAGTTACAGCATTGACGTATTTCGCAGGGATGCGCCTCCTGCAGAAAGTTTCGTCGAACTAAGTGCCTATATCGCCTTGTTTCCGCAATTGATTGCAGGACCCATCGTCCGTTACAAGGATCTTTCCGATCAATTGCTGGAGCCTCATGTGATTCCCGGACGCCTCGCCCGGGGAATCCGCCGCTTCCTGTTCGGCTTTGCGAAAAAGGTCTTGCTCGCCGACAGCCTCGCGGGCCTGGTGGACGGGGCTTTCGCCCTCGGCGCACCGACGGTGATGGATTCTTGGATAGGCTTGTCAGCCTATGCGCTGCAGCTCTATCTGGATTTTGCCGCGTATTCCGACATGGCCATCGGTCTGGGGCTGATGCTGGGTTTTCGTTTCCGGGAGAATTTCCGTCAGCCCTATCATTCGATTTCCATCACCGAATTCTGGCAGCGCTGGCATATAAGCCTTTCGACATGGCTCCGGGATTATCTGTATATTCCGCTTGGAGGGAATCGGGTTTCTGCCGGACGAACCCGGGTGAATCTGCTTCTGGTAATGCTGCTTGGTGGTCTCTGGCACGGAGCGGCATGGACCTTTGTCCTTTGGGGATTGTGGCATGGATCGATACTATTGCTTGAACGCCTCGATCAGCAGAAATGGGGTATTCAGAGATGGATAACGTCGTATCCGGCCGGAAAGCTTTTTTTTCACTTTCGCACATGTATTTTGGTATTGATCGGCTGGGCACTGTTCCGGGCCTCGGATTTTACGTCGGCGATGCGTATTATCGGCGGCATGTTCGGCATTCACGGGCTTGCGTTGAGTCCGGGATTCGCCTGGCAGCTGGCTCCGGGTGAGTTTCTGGTATTGATCGCCGCGGTGCTGTTCGTCGCTTTTGAGCCGAAAATCGCCCCGCTTTTCATCAGAAAGGGCATAAAAGGAAGGCTGTTTCTCGGCATAACCAGCGGCGGGTTGTTTACGCTTGCGGTGATCAAGTTGATTGCCGACAGCTATTCACCATTTTTGTATTTTCAATTCTGATGAGCGATCGGGGAGCGAGGTGCGGTACGTGAAGCAAAATTACGCGGCGAGACGATCGAAGCGCCATTTTACCTATCTGTATATCGTGCTATTCGCCCTTGTTATTCTTGGGGTGGGATTGTCGGCCATCCTGCAGATGAGTTTTCCGATCCACCCTGATCCGGGATCCGTGATAAACGGTGCCTGGTCTGCCCGTCTGGAAGAGGAGTTTGAAAGTGCAATTCCCTTTTCCGACCGCATTGTCAGCACCTGGTCCGCTGCCGGATACCTGCTGTTCAATCGTGGATTGGACGGTCTTCTCATCGGGCGGGAAGGGTGGTTGTTCAGCGAAGAGGAATGGCTTGATTCCCCCGATGAAGGTACTTCGATTTTACATGAGATTCCTCGAATTCACGCAATCCTTGAAGAACAGGATATTTCACTCCTGATTGTTCCGATACCGGCAAAGAATCTGATATATTCCGATTTTCACGAATTAGCGGTTTCGGATCGATTGCAATCACGGTATTCGCGGTTTCTTGATTTTCTAGACTCCCGGGGAATCGATGCCGTAGATATCCAGTCTCTCTTTCAGACTATCCGGAGATCCGATTCGGTAGATTTGTATCTTAAGTCTGATACTCATTGGAGTCCCGAGGGGGCTTCGCTTGCCGCTGAAGCCATTGCCCGTCGGGTCGCTTCCCGGGGATATCTCCAATCCGCGCCGTCGGCCCGGTTCGAAAGCCGACTCAGCGGTCGGATGGAATACCGTGGGGACTTGTTTGAATTTCTCCCCGGATCTGACGTGCGCTTCGGACCGTTTTTCCGCGCATTGCCCGATACTGATGACATCAGTACCTGGGAGAACCTGACAATTCAAGCCCCGCAATTCGGCCTGTTTGACGTTCCTTCGGTTCCGGTAGCGCTGATCGGCACCAGCTACAGCGCCGGCCAGGCATGGAATTTTGAAGGCTTTCTTCGTCAGGAGCTGGCATCGGACATTGCATCTTTCGCCATGGAAGGGCGGGGGGCACTTCAGCCGATGATCGAAGCGCTTAAGGGTGATTCGCTGACCGAATTCGCCGTCTCGCTGGTAATCTGGGAGATCCCGATCCGCTTTATTCCATCGGGTATGCTCCTTGATCAGTGAAGGCCATGCGTTCACCGATGAATATCTGAGTAATATAGTAATATAAGTCAAATAATAAAAATATCTTTAATTTTTTCCGGCGATATGCTAGTATGGTGGTAGAACTTTAAAAAGCCCTGTTGGGAGAACATATATGTCACACATAAGCGATGGAAGCGGTGAATCTCATCCTGATGATTCAGCGCAGAAGTCTACAGATACAGAGGTCGCAACATCACAGGCATACTGGGTTATTCGGGTATTGAATACCCGCGAAATCGTATTTGCAAAACAAGACAGTGAAATTGATCTGGCGCCGGGAGTCAACGTAATCGTTCCTACGAAATTCGGATCTGATTTGGCTAAGGTCATCGGAACCACTGATGACTGTGGGGGTTGTCGAGCCGTCGGGACCGGCGGGACCGGCGGGAAAGAAGAAATCGACCTGGTAGTCCCTGAGGCAATCGCGGTTGACCAGGATCTTGCGGAATACCGGGTGAATCTGGATAAGGCCCGCGAGGCGTTCGGGATTTCCCAAGATCTGATCAACCAGCACGGTCTTTGTATGAAACTGGTTAAAATCCACTTCGTGCTGAGAGAGAGCCGGATCGTGTTTTTCTTCACCAGCGAAAAGCGCGTCGATTTTCGTTCTCTGGTCCGGGATCTGGTTAGCCATTTCAGGGCTCGGATCGAGCTGAGGCAAATCGGCGTTCGTGATGAAGCCCGGATGGTTGGCGGAAGGGGAGTCTGCGGTCGTGAGCTCTGCTGCTCAGCGGTGAGCCATGAGCTGGAACCGGTTTCCATTAAAATGGCGAAGGTCCAGAAGCTTAGCCTTAATTCCCAGAAAATATCCGGTCCCTGCGGACGTCTGCTGTGCTGCCTCGCATTCGAACATCAGACCTACCAGAGCGAACAGCGGGGCCTTCCCCGGGAGGGCCAGTGGGTTCTTGAAGGCGAAGGCCGCATGAAAATCTTCGAAGTCAACATCCTGAATAAGAAGGTCTATGCCAGCGACCGGGAGGGTCAGCGCAAGGTATTTTCCGCCGAGGCCCTGCGCTACAGTAACCAGAAAAACGCCTGGGAGCCGGTACCCGTTCAGCTCGCCACCTGATAAATCGGGTGCCCTGCCTTCTGCTAACCCCCCAGCCGGCTGAACTGGATCTCCTGCAAAGTCCGGTATAATCCTGCACGGGACATGAGTTCTTCATGCGTTCCCGATTCCTCGACCTGACCTTTGTTCAGAACGAGGATGCGGTCGGCATCCTTTATGGTAGACAGACGATGGGCGATGACTATCGAAGTCCTGCCCTGCATGATCCGTTCCATGGCGTGCTGGATCTTACTCTCGGTATCCGTGTCGATATTCGCCGTAGCTTCGTCCATAATCACAATCCGCGGATCCTGGATCAGCAGTCTTGCAAAGGATAGCAGCTGCAACTGACCCGTGGAGAAGTTGTCGGAATTTTCCGCAACAATGGTATCCAGACCCTCGGGCAGTGCCCTTATAAAGTCTCCGGCTTCCACCTGATCGAGAATCCGATAAATATCCTCATCACCGTATTCCCGTCCCAGCAGCAGATTGTCCCGGACGCTCATATGAAACAGCGAAAGGTCCTGTTGTATCGGCTGAATAATGCTCCTGAGGCTGTCCAATGGAATATCTTTTATATTGATGCCGTCCAGGCTTATCAGCCCGTCATCATATTCCCAGAGACGGGAAAGAACATTGGCTATCGTGGTTTTGCCCGAACCGGTATAACCCACCAGGGCGATTCGCTCACCGGGTTCGCAGCTGAAGCTGATGCCCCGCAGCACTTCCTCGTCGGTTTTATAGGAAAAGCGTACATTTTCAAATCGCAATGCTCCGCGGACATCTTCCCGGAGAAATTCTCTGGTTCCTCTGCGTTCTTCCTGGTGGTCTTCGTCGAGAAGGGCGAAGACCCGTTCGCTGCCTGCCATGGCCGACTGTATGAGGGTGAATTTCTCCGCCATATCCTGCACGGGCCGATAGAAGCGTTGAATAAGATTGATAAACGCGATGAGCACTCCCAGGCTGACCAGTCCTCGAAGCATGGTTGCCGCTCCGAAATACATAATCATCGCCACCGAGGCGGTGGCCAGCAGGTCAACCACCGGCCGGAAGATGGTAAACACGTATAATTCGCCCACATTGGCTTGATACAGTTTCTTGTTCCGAAAACGGAATTCACTGTCCACCTGCGGTTCCCGTACGAAGGCCTGCACCAGGGCGACCCCGGAGAGATGTTCGGAAATATAGGCGTTCACCGATGATACCCACTTGCGAACTTGTCGGTACGCGTCCCTGGCTCTCCGGCGGAAAATCACCATCAGGATCAGTACTGGAGGAAGAATAACCAGAGAATACAGGCCCAGTCGGGGATTGAGCACGAACAGGGTGACCATAACCCCGGCCATCATCACCACGTCGGAGATGATCGCGCTTAACACGTCGGTAAATAACTCATTGATAGTTTCCACGTCGCTTGAGACCCGGGTGACCAGCTTGCCGACCTGCTGATCCTGCAGGAACTTAAGATTCTGGTTCATGGTTCGGGAATAGAGATCCATGCGCAGGTCTTTCATCACGTTCTGTCCCGCCAGGGCCATCAGGAAAATCTGCAGAAAGCTGGCGATGAGTACGGCTACCAGAATGCCGAGGTAGAACAGGGCCTTGTCTCCGATTCCCTGAATATCCGCCTGGCGCAGGCTCGTCTTCAGGGAATCATCCAGGTTTCGAAAAAGTGCTTCGGGAATCGCCAGAACGCCGTCTGCGATTTCGACTGCCGGGAGATTTTCCAGCTCGGAACGCTCTTCGGCGCCGATATCGGCTTGATCCAGGGGAAGCAGGAAAAAGAGGTCGACATTTCCGGTCTCGCTGCGGAACCAGGGACCGGCCATGCTTTCCGGATAATACATTCTGCTTCCGATCTGCCGGTATTCTCCGTCAAGTCGGGGATCGAAGGCCAGCACTTCTTCATGACGCTCAGGATCGCCGGCGAGCCATGCGGGACGGAGATTTTCGTCCACCGCCCTCTGGATCACCACCGGAAGCAGCAATTGCCCCCCGGTTGATATCAGGATAAAAAGCATGCTGAAGGTAACCAGCACCCAGTACGGTTTTACATAGCGGAGGATCCGCCCTACGATCCTGGGATCATATCCCTTGATGACCGGTTCTTCGCTGTGGATCATTGGACGCCTCCCAGGGATTCCGCTTCCACCTGCTGGATGTGGAAAATATTCTGGTAGTAACCTTCCTGATCTTTCAGGCTATCGTGATGGCCCTGCTGGGTGATCCGTCCGTTTTCCAGAACGATAATATCGTCGCAGTGTTTCAGGGTTGAGATCCGATGGCTGACGATGAGGGCGGTGCGTCCCTTGATATCAGATAGGATCTCCTGGAGAATTCGCTCTTCGGTGTCCGCATCTACGGCGCTCAATGGATCATCCAGAAGGAGAACCGGAGGCTCGATGGCCAGCGCTCTGGCTATGCTTACCCGCTGCTTTTGCCCTCCGGAAATTGTGATGCCCCGTTCCCCGACTACGGTCTCCCAACCCTGGGGGAATAATTTGAAATCCTGCTCCAGGCTGGCAGCCTTCACCAGGCGCTGGATATCGTCCTCGGTCAGGGTATCGGTTCCAAAGGCGATATTGTCACGGATGCTTGCTGAAAACAGGAAACTGCGCTGGGGAACATAGCCGAACTGGCTGCGCAATCGCACGAGATCGATCTCGTGAATCTCTCTGCCGTCGAAACTGATACGCCCGTTGCTGATCTCGCTGATCCTCGGGAGGGTATTCAGCAGGGTGGTCTTTCCTCCGCCCACCGGGCCGGTGATGCCCAGAAGCGTACCCCTGCGGATGGTAAATGTTATATCCTTCAGGATACTTGCATCTCCGATATCCAGCGATACCGATTCAAGCTTGATGTCACCGCTGAGATCGCCCCGGTATCCGTCGACGGGATTCTGCACGATGGGGCGATACTCCATGATCCGATTGATCCGTCCCAGGCTTGCTGCTCCGCGCTGGATCAGATTCACCGTAAAGCCGGCGCCCAGCATGGGCCAGATGAGCATCTGCAGATAGCTCAGGGTAGCCACCAGTTCGCCGGGAGTCAATTGATACAGAAGGGCGAGACGACCGCCGACCAGCAGTAAAATCATCATGGTAAGTCCCGACAGGAACATCACAACGGGAAACAGGATGCCATGGGTGGCGACCAGGCGCATATTGCGTTGCCGGTAATCGTCATTCAGCTTTGAGAATCGTTTGAGGAAAAACGGCTCCTTCACAAAGGATTTGATGACCCGGATTCCGGCGAATGTCTCCTGGCTGTGGTCGCTCAGAGATGAAAAGCCCTCCTGTACCTTCCTGAACTGAGGACCTACGATGCGCCCGAAAAATATCAGGAGGACGGTGATGGCCGGCAGGGGTATGACGGTGAACGCCGCCAGCCTGGCATTTTGAGCGAACAGGATAATCAGTACAAAGACCGTAATGAACAGCCCGTCGAAGGCCGCAACCAAAGCCATGCTGGAGGCCATGCGGATGGTGCGCATGTCGTTTGTGGCCCGGGCCATCAGGTCGCCGATACTGTTGTTCTGGTAAAACCGGCTGTCCAGGGTCATCAGATGGGAAAACAGATCATCCCGGATTTCAGCCTCGATCCGCCGGGCGGTGGTCCCAAGGAAATATCTCCATCCCAGCCGGCCGATGCCTACCGCTGCAGCGGTGGCCAGCATGAGCAGGGCAATTCGGCCGATCCCCGCAAGGGTGAACTCAGGCTGGGTCAGGGTATCGATCACCTGCCTGATGAACTGGGGAATCAGCAGTTGAAAACCGTTGGTGATGACAAGGCTGACCACGCCGGCGATGTACCAC
>CAWZYW010000050.1:0-10113 GCA_963966255.1 uncultured Salinispira sp.
ATATTCCCCACGTCATAGGGTATTTCGGGGATTACGATGACATCGGCGCCACCGCCGATGCCGGCGTAGAGCGTGAGCCATCCGGCTTCATTCCCCATAACCTCGGCAATCAGCACCCTCCGATGGGAATGGGCGGTGGTGTGAAGCCGATCCACCGCGTCGGTTGCCATATCCAGGGCGGTGTGGAAACCGAATGTCATGTCGCTTCCGAATACGTCATTATCGATGGTTTTCGGCAAACCGATGACATTCAAGCCTTTTTCCTGGAGCCAGTATGCCCGTTTCTGGCTGCCGTTCCCGCCCAGGACCACCAGGGCATCGAGATTCCACTTCTCATAATTCTCCAGCATCATATCGACTTTCACCGGGTCCTTGAACGGACGTTCGCGGCTGGTTCCCAGGATGGTACCGCCTTCGTGGATGATGCCGGAAAAATCTTCGGGTTTGAGGATCCTCGCCTTACCATCCACCAGGCCCCGGTAGCCCTCTTCGATTCCGATGACTTCCATATTGTACTTGTGATGGGCCGCCTTGCAGATGCCGCGGATCGCCGGATTGAGTCCCGGGCAATCACCGCCGGCGGTGAGGATGCCGAAACGCTTTGTTTTACTGTTTTCCATGCAGAGCTCCACAGGGAGGTTTCCCTGCTTGAATCATAGGTTCCCCGGGAAGAAACTGCAAATGCGCCGGGGTAAACCGGATTGCCGATCAGACCCTCGAACGGACCTTCGCTTTGATGGCGTCCAGTGTTTCGGGGGAGAGAATATGTTCCATGCGGCAGGCGTCTTTTTCCGCTATTGAGGGGTCGAGTTCCAGGGCCTCGATGAGGAATTTGGTGATGCAGTCATGGCGCTCCCGCACATCCCGGGCCATGGCCTCTCCGGCGTCGGTGAAGGTGATGCTGCCGTAGCGTTCGTGGTGGATCAGACCGTCGTCCTTGAGGATACCCAGTGCGCGGTTGACGCTGGGCTTGGAGACATCCAGACGCTTGGCCACGTCCACCGAATGGACCGGTTCGCCGTTCTGCGATAAGTCGAGGATCGTCTCGAGATACATTTCCATGGATTCGCTGTAATCAGCGTTGCTTTCATTCATATCGTTCGTCCCATAAAGTTTAAAAGACTGAGTCCCGGTATGCAATGCATTTATGACCCGCAGGAGCAGGAAGGGGAAGCATGAAGCTTCGCCTCGGCCGCGGATCCCGCAGCGCATTTTTCGCGGGAATCCGGCAGGGCGCAATGCACTGCCAGAGGGCAGCTGGCGCAGCCTGGAGCGGCTATTCCACCGGCGCTGCGAATCCGCCGTCGGTCGACGAGGATTTTCGTCGATGCCAGGGCGAGGATGAGGCCGATGATTGCAAGGACGATCAGGTCTGCAAGGGTCATATCAGTTCCCCACCGAAACCTTGGTCAGTTCCAGCTCAACGCTCCGGCTGCCCCGGCGCATGAGGTACGCCAACAGCCCCAGCATCGCGCTGACGGCGATAAGCCCCGAAAGAAAGCCGGCTCCCGGCGCACCGGTACTGATGAGGGTTCCGATCTGATATATCAGGAAGGAAAGAACGTATCCCATACCCAGCTGAAATCCGATGGCCCCCCAAACCCACTTCGGATCTTCCATTTCGGAGTTCATAGATCCGATGGCTGCGAAGCACGGCGGGGTAAACAGGTTGAATACCAGGTAGGAGAGCGCGGCAATGGCCCCGATGCCGAAGACCGAAAGCACTTCAGCTCCGCCGGACACGAGGGCGAGCTCCTCTACATCGATGAAATTCGTCACCGCGAAGGTCACCGCCAGGGTGCCGACCACGTTTTCCTTGGCGATAAAGCCCGTGATGGCTGCCGCGGCGAACTGCCAAAGTCCGAATCCCAGGGGAATGAACAGGAATGCAAGGGGAGACGCCAGACCGGCGAGGATGCTGGTCTCGGGCATGGCCTCGGCAACCAGGCTGAAGTTCCAGGTAAAGGCCTGCAGGAGATGGACCAGGGCATTACATATCAGAATGATGGTACCCGCCTTGATAATAAAAGCCTTCGCCCGACTGAACATGGAAAGGAGCGCCCGCTTGATGCTCGGAAAGCGGTATTCGGGAAGCTCCATTATGAAGTAAGACCGGGACGTATCTCCGGTAATCTTCCTGACGATGAGGCCGCTGACTACGATCACGAATATCGCCAGGAAATACATGGAAGTTCCCACCCAGGCCTGATCGCCGAAAAACACCCCGGCGAACAGGGCGATAATCGGAAGTTTTGCGCCGCAGGGCATAAACGGCGAGAGCATTGCGGTGGTTCGCCGCTGGCGCTGGTTCTTGATGGTTCGGGTTGCCATGATTCCGGGAATGGCGCAGCCGGTGGCGACAATCATGGGGATGATCGATTTGCCGGAAAGACCGATTTTCTTGAAATACCGGTCCATAATTACCGCAACCCGGCTCATATAGCCTGAATCCTCCAGTAAAGCCAGCATAAAAAACAGCACCATGATCAGAGGCAGAAAGCCGACCACGGCCCCCACCCCGCCGATAATGCCGTCCAGGAGCAAAGCGCTCAGTAGGGGGTTCACCCGACCAGCCATCAGTCCTTCGACGAATCCGTAAAATCCATCGATCCAGGCGACCAGAATATCGGCCAGCCAAGGGCCGAGCCATGTCTGGGAAATGGAAAAGACCAGGTAGATTATTCCGGCGAAGATCGGGAGGCCCAGCCACTTGTTGGCCACCACCCGGTCGACGTGATCCTGGAAGGTCTGTCTTGATGAATCGATTTTCCGGCGCTCGACTTGCTCCACCAGGTCGTTCACCGCATGATAGCGCCGTTGATCCGCTTGCCCGGCCTGATCCTCGCTGAGTTCTGCAGAACCCAGCCTTCGGACACCGCGGATGGAAAACGGCTTTTGCGCCTTCCCATCTTTCGCCACCGCGACCACTGCTTCGATCAGGTCTCCCAGTCCGTTTTTCCTGCCCCCGGTGGCCACGGTCTCAATCACCGGGCAGGACAGGCGATCGGCCAGGAGCAGAGTATCGATGATGATATCTTTTTTCCCGTTCAAATCGCTTTTATTCAGCGCGACGACCACGGGAATGTTTAGATCGAGCAATTGAGTGGTAAAAAAGAGGCTGCGATTCAGGTTGGTGGCGTCGACGATGTTGATAATCACATCGGGATTCTCGTTTATTACGAAATCGCGGGTAATCGATTCCTCGCTGGTGTACGGGGACATGGAATACGCTCCGGGCAGGTCAATCACCGTCATATCGGTCCGGGCCGGGTTCAATTCGGCTTTAACCGGTCCGGCCTTTTTATCCACCGTTACACCGGGCCAGTTGCCCACATGCTCGATCCGGCCGGTAATGGCATTGAACAGCGTCGTTTTCCCGCTGTTGGGATTCCCCGCCAACGCGATTATCATATATATCTCCTCAACCGACCTCCAATAAAGACACTTGGTACCGGAGGCGGATGCAGCAATGGTTTCTGATACGGCCTTTGTTAGTTGCCGCTAACTTACCTGCCAAAAAAAGTCGGTACTACCCGACTTTTAAATCCCCGGCCATGGGAGCTCCGGCGGAGGCGAGCTTTATCGCGCATGCGAGCTCCTCGTCGATGCTGTACCGGGCGTTCTTGATATTGATGACCACGTTTCCCGCGAGACGGGAAATAACCGTAATCGCTTCCCCCGGATAACAGCCAAGGGTAAGCAGGAAGTCTTTCATTCCCGTTTCATGAGCTTCGATATGGGATACGATATATGTGGTATCGGACTGGGCGCTGGCAGCCGTCATAATCAACCTCCGCAAGGTGTTAGCTATCGCTAACTATGCACTAAGTTTAGCTGGACTAACTGTTCCTGTCAATCGGATTCGGAGGAAATTTTCCGGGTGAACACCCGATGCCGTTTGGTGATTATCGCTCCGAGCCGCTTTATATCCGCGAGCATCAGGTCGGTATGTTCGTTGATCTGAACGGTTTCCGCTTCGGTAAATCCCATGCTGCTGACCGTGCGGGTAAGCTCGGAGTACAGCAGGGCATTGCCTCCCAGACGCTGGTATTCTTCCATAATGCCCATCCCGTTGAAAAACACCTTCCGGCGTTGTCGATATCCGATGAGCAACCGGAGAATGCCGAGAGGGGTCACTTTCCCCATATTCCTGCGCAACGCCGGATTCAGGTCATGGAACGCGAACAGGAATCCCACGATTTTTCCATCATATTCGAGGATTTTCACCAATCTTGGGTCCGCTACCGAGAGCAGATCGTTTTTCACGAACTCGAGTTCGGCTTCAGTGAGGGGATAGTTTTCATAGTGATCGGCCAGTGTTGCGTTATACAAGGTGGCGATTTCATCGGCCCGGGATGCGATGTCCGCTTTGCGCTTGAATTCCAGAACCTTGAAACGGCCCCGCAGTCGCACTTTTTCCGCGACCGACTCGACCTTCGCCGGCAGGGAGAAGTGAGCGGGACTGATATCCGCCCCCACCAGGTCGAACAGCTTTTCGAAACCGAGTTCCTCCAGCCGGAGGGCATAGTATCGGAAATTGTAGGGCATCATGGTCAGGGGCGCCGGAGTCTCGAAGCCATCGATGAGTACCCCGCTGCCATAGGTTCCCCCGAAAAGCATGGGTCCCTCCAGGGCTACGCAGCCCCGGGTCCTGGCCCAATCAGCAGCGGCCCGGAACAGGGCCGTAAATATTTCAGGGGAATCCTCGGCATCAAGGAAAAAGAAGTGGGCGGGGCGGCGCTTGTGCTGCATTTCATAGCGGGAATTATTTACCACCAGAATCCGACCGCAGACTCCACCCCCCCGAGAGCCAGGAACGCTTCGCCTTCGGAATAGGTGAAAAACGGATGCCGTTTTCGCAGAATCCGGCGCATGTCTACATCGAACCAGGGTATCCAGTTGGATTCTCTTTGGTACAGGGATTTCGGAAAGCTGATAAAGCGCCGGATAAACGAGCGCGGGTTTTTCGTCGCGGAAAGGCTCTCGATCTGGATCATATGCAATTATACCAGAGCATGGGAAAATGCAGGGTATTTTCACGCGGGAATTGTCGCTGGACGGTGGAAGCGACCTGAGGTACCATGCAGTACAGTAAATCCGCCCCGCAGGGGCCCGGAAGAAAAACGAGGTGAATATGGCTGATGGATCGAGCAAAATCTACCGCTGGGGAATACTGGGAGCGGGAATTATCGCGGAGAAAATGGCCGGCGCCCTGGCCCTTGATCCCCGCAGCGAAGTGGTCGGGGTGGCTTCCAAATCGGCCCAGCGGGCAGAAGATTTCACAAGCCGTTTTTCCATCCCCCGGGCGCTGAGCTATGAACAGCTGGCGGCGGACCCTGACATTGATATCATCTACGTAGCTACCACCCACAACTTCCACCGGGAAAACGCCGAACTGGTCCTGAAGTCGGGAAAAGCCCTGCTGATGGAAAAGCCCTTCACGGTGAATGCCCGGGAAGCCGAGGAAATCTTCTCCCTTGCGGGAGAAAAGAATTTGTTCGCCATGGAAGCCATGTGGGTCCGATTCCTTCCAAGCCTGATTGAGCTGCAAAGGATAATCAATACGGGAACCATCGGAGAGCCGCTTCAGGCGGCGGTCAGTTTCAACGGCTATGCGCCGGCAAAATACCTGGGGCGTCTCGAGGATCCCGCCCTGGCCGGCGGCGTTACTCTGGACAAGGGTGTCTATCCGATCAGCGTGCTATCCTACCTGCTCGGCGGCACTCCCGAATCGGTTCAGGCAAACGCCAGGATGAGCTCCCGGGGTGTCGATGAAACCGCCGACTATCAGTTCCGCTTTCCATCCGGCGCCCTGGGGCAGGTATCCACCAGCTTCGCGATGAACGGCGGGAATGGGGCGCTGATCTACGGAAGCAAGGCCTATATCGAATTTCATGGCTTTCCCGCCGGAGAGCGCTTCACTGTGCACGTGCATGACGGCAGCGATACGGTTCGCAGCAGCGAGGAGCATCATATCGCTAATCCGGAAAACGGCTTTGTCTGCCAGGCCGCCGAATGCGTCCGCTGCCTGGATGCCGGTCTGCGGGAAAGCCCGATCATGCCCTGGGACGAAAGCATAGCGATTATGAAGGTGATGGACGATATCCGCGGCCAGATCGGACTGCGCTACGCCTTCGAATAAAGACCGCCTCTTTGCGGAATAGGGTCTTGAAGAGCCGACAGTCGACGCGCATACTGAAGAGGTGAGTAATCCATACCAGAACCTAATCGAACCCCGCCGGATTTCATTTGACGGATTTCCCGTAGCCCGGTACCTTCCAAGGGTCGGGGTACGCAGCGTCGGCCCCTGGGTCTTTTTCGACCATATGGGGCCCTTCGACTTTCCCGCCGGGGGCGGAATGGACGTCCCTCCCCATCCCCACATCGACCTGGCCACCGTCACCTATCTCTTCGAGGGAGCCATCCTGCATCGGGATACCCTGGGAAACCGCCAGCTCATCGAACCGGGGGCCATTAACCTGATGACCGCCGGAAAGGGTATTGCCCATTCGGAACGCAGTCCCGACGATCTCCGCAACGCGGGTCATCGGGTCCACGGGCTTCAGCTCTGGCACGCACTGCCGGCGGAGACCGAAGGATGCGAACCGGCTTTCGACCACTACCCGGAGGAAGATATTCCGTCCGTCCGCACCCATGGAGTGGAAATTCGGGTATTGATGGGCACGGCCTACGGACGCATCTCGCCGGTGAAAGACCTGGCGGGCGCCTTGTACCTGGAATACCGGATGGATGGAGAAAGCAGCATGATCATTCCTGCGCTGGCCGACGAACGGGCCATGTACCTCATCGACGGAACCCTCAGCGTAGACGGCGTGGAATTGCCCGTCGGCCGACTGGCCCTGCTCGAACCCGGAAGCAGGATCGTACAGAGCGGCGGACCCTGCCGCTTTGTCATCATCGGCGGAAAGAGCCTGGGAAGGCGCTATATGTGGTGGAACTTCGTCTCTTCGAAAAGGGAAAACATCGAAGCGGCAATGGAAGAATGGAAAAACGGATCGTATCCCGCGGTGGTCGATGATCCTGGGCCGCCGGTGCCGCTTCCCGAGTCGGATAGCTATTCATTTATGAAGGATTAATGCCAGCCGGAGACTATAGGGACGCCAGAAAATCATCGGCATATTCGATGATGGCCCGGCGTTCCGATTCCCCGAAGCGGTCCCAGGTTTTGTAGGGCATGGCCAGGCGATGATTGCCCCCGAGCACATCCCGGTTGCGATGCAGGAAATGCCAGTACAGGGAATTAAACGGGCAGGCATCACCGCCATGGCGCTTGTTGGGATTAAAGCGACATGACTTGCAGTAATCCGACATCCGGTTTATGTATCTGGCGCTGGCGGCGTAGGGCTTGGTGGCCACCATGCCTCCGTCGGCATACTGGCTCATTCCCCGGGTGTTGGTGATTTCCACCCACTGGAACGCATCGATGTAAACCCCGAGATCCCACTGATCGACCTGGTCGGGGTCGATTCCCGCCAGCATGGCGAAATTGCCGGTTACCATGAGCCGCTGGATATGATGGGCATAGGCGTGCTCCAGGCTCTGGCCGATGCTCTGGGACAGGCAGTTCAGATCAGTCTCCCCGCTCCAGTACCAATCGGGCAGGTTCCGCTTCGCCGACAGGGCGTTATTGCGTTCGTATCCTGGCATGCTCACCCGGTAGACCTGCCTCATGTACTCGCGCCAGCCCATGACTTGCCGGATAAAGCCCTCAAGGCTGGCAAGCAGCCGGGGATCAACGGCGGCATGGCGTTCCCAGCGCCGGGCTGCAGCCTCCACCACCTCCATCGGGGATATCAGTTTTACGTTCAGGGCGAAGCTGATCAATCCATGAGCCAGGAATGGTTCTCCGGTAGCCATGGCGTCCTGGTATCGGCCGAAATCCACCAGCCGGTGCTCGAGAAAATGTTCGAGGACCTCCAGGGCCTGCGACCGGTCTGCGGGCCATGCGATGGCTGATGCATTGGGATTGCCGAAAAATCGCACCCCCGCCGCTTTGATTTCATCCCACAAAGCCGTTTCATCCCGGGGATGGCGAAGCGGCGGGATTATATCTGCCTGGTCGTCCAGGGGCGAACGGTTATCCGCGTCGTAGTTCCAGCGTCCCCCCAGGGGACCTCCGTCGGACATCAGTATACCGGTCTTCCCCCGCATGGCGCGGTAAAAACGTTCCATGGTCGGGGGCTTGCCGTTTTTCATAAGCGGATCAAAGTCCGCCGCTTTCGCTATAAAATGTTCGCTGCCCCACTCCCTGACTTCCATCCCCTCCTCCCGCTCAAATCCCTCGGCGGCCTGGGCGATGATCCGCTGAAGCCGGTACTCGTCGGGAGTCTGCCATTCGAAGCGCGCGGGTTTATGTTCCTGGACAACGGTTGCCAGGGTATCAGGGAAGTTCTGCGGGTTATCAGCGTCCCCCAGGCGGAAGTAGCGCAGCCGATGACCCCGGGCCTCAAGATCGGCGGCGAAGCGCCTCATAGCCGAGAGGACGGCGATGAGTTTCTGGGCATGGTGGAGGGTGTAATCGGTTTCGCTGCGCTGCTCAGCCATAACGTAGATAATGCCGTCGTCGCCCTTCTCGAACCAGGAATGGTTTATGTTCAGCTGATCACCCAGGATCAGCCGGATGCTTCGTACGCTCATCGCATGGCCTCCTTTGGCGCCTGGTCCGGCAGGGCATCAGCCGGAACCCGCCAGCCCTGCTCCTTCACCCAGGTCCGGTAGATCCCACGGGGATCATGGGTTGCCGCCTGCTTGGGAATATTAAAGTGCCTCACCGGTTTCGGATCCGCGCCGACCCCGGCGATATAAGCCCAGTTCCCCCAGTTGGAAAGGGGATCGTAATCAATGAGGCAGTGCTCGAACCACCAGGCTCCCCACCACCAGGGACATTTCAGGTCGTGGATCAGATAGCTTGCGGCGCATTGCCGGGCCCGGTTGCTGGACTCCCCCGTGGCGTACAGCTCCCGCATGATGGCGTCGATAAAATCCTGTCCGCTTTCGCCATAGGCCCAATTGCGAAATCGCGTCCAGACGCCGGGGTCCGATCGCCAGGCCTCGTCCAGGCCTGGACTTTGAACGCCTTTGAACCCCTGGGGAGTAAACATCGCATCTCCCACCGCCAGAAACAGGTAATAGAAAAAATCCCGCCACAGTAGTTCGAATATCAGCCAGTAAGTGGACTCGTTTTTCACCCGCTCCTGTTCGTAATCGAGGATGCGCCGCCCCACTTCCGAGGCTCTCAGGGCGTCGATGGCCAGCCAGGGAGAAAACCGGCTGGAATAATCGCCGGATCCGAGTCCGTTCCGAGTTTCCTTGTAGCGGGCTATCCGGTCAGATGCGAAGAGATAGTATTCCACGCGGGCGCTGCCGGTTCCAGGAGCCCGGCGATCCGGCATGGGGGATGCGGCGAATCGGTATTCCCGGTAATCCCGCTTTTCGATGCGTCTCCGGAACGCCGAGAATGTCCGGGGCATGGCCTCGATTTCAAAGGGCAGATCGTCGAGGTAAATAAGCGTATTAGGGGGAATCAGGCGCAAGCGGGGTGCGTGGGGCATGCCGGTAAGCGTGCGCTTCAGCGCATTAAGATCTTCCCGTTCCTCACTGCCCCGGGGGGTGGGAACGTAGAGAACCCCCGGCAGGTCACGGGAGTCCCGGCTCAAAAGGTGCTCGGCAATGCTGATTCGGCATTGAATTAGCGGCAGATCCAGTGCGCGGTATTGCCGCTCCAGCTCTTCAATTGCCTGGGAATAAAAACGATGTCGGACTTGAGAAACCCGGGGAATACCAAGGGGCGAGAGTTCCCCGGAATTGCCCCGGTGGATGGAGTCGGAAGTGATGATCCCGGCAATATTCCCGGGTCTTTCGGCACCTGGGGCATGGGCGTCGGCATCGGCTGGATCGATGT
Organism: uncultured Salinispira sp.; assembly: GCA_963966255.1. Lineage (GTDB taxonomy): Bacteria > Spirochaetota > Spirochaetia > DSM-27196 > Salinispiraceae > Salinispira. The sequence continues at coordinate 9,923 of CAWZYW010000050.1, forward strand.
ACGGAAGTATGCCTTCGAGGTCGAAGGACATGACGTGCCAGATAAGAATAGTCGTACTCTTGTGATGTTGTCCGGCCATTACCTTTTTCTCCTGCCACGCAGCCTGGAGCCATGACAATCCAGAACCCGATCCGCCTCCTGCCTGGCCGCGTCGCTTTTTTTTATGGCGAAGTATTCGCCTTTGTATATCC
>CAWZYW010000051.1:0-10090 GCA_963966255.1 uncultured Salinispira sp.
ATCCAGCAGTATATCTACAGCATCGTAAGTCGCAGCCAGGAGAGCGGTGACGGCCGGGCCCTCGCCACCTTCAGCGCGGGACTTCACCGAGGAGCAATCGGGCCCAATTATCGGGACGGAATCATCCTTTCCGACCAGACTCCGGCGGCCGGGAACTTCATCCTGGGGCATCAACGGCTGCTTTCTCAGACTCCGTCGACGGGTTTCAATCCCCTCATGAACTACGGTCTCCAGTTTATGCTCCTGGGAGCTACCGACGATCTGGGTCAGGGCCGGTACGGATTCAAATACATGATATTCCACCATCTGACCTTCGATATCGCCCCCTGGCTCAGCCTGGGACTGGTTGAAAGCGTCATCTCCGGCGACCGTTTCGATCCGGTGTATCTGATCCCCGTATCGAGCCTCTTCCTCAGTCAGGGTCTGGGTGGATTCGGCGACAATTCGCTTCTCGGCGTGGTGGGTGAGTTCCGCCTTCCCCATGCGATCAGCATCCCCTTCACCCTTTACACCGACGACGTGTTTTTTAATGATCTCGTCCGCTTCGAATTCGATACCAAGTACAAGCTCGCCTTTCAGACGGCCGTTGAGTGGACTCCGCTCATGACCGGTCTCTCACAACTCGCCCTGGATTACACCGCCGTCATGCCCTACATGTACACCCACTATGACGGCGATTCGGCCTACCCCGCCGCGGGGGATCCGAACTACAGCAACTACACTCATCAGGGCACCAATATCGGCCCGGGTCTCGAGCCCAACAGCGATCGCCTGGTCATTCAATGGCAAAGCAGCTTCGACCTCGAACCCGAGCCTGCTCGTCAGCTGGTACTCCGCACGATCGATCTGTCCTCAGCCCTCAGATTCATTCGCCATGGGAACGCCAGCGCGGGAATCATCAGCGACCCCAGCGGCACCGGTTCGATCTTCGACCCGGGCTACATCGGCCAGACCCCGACCTTCCAGCAGCCCTTTGACGACCCCACCGGCCAACCCTACACGAGATTCCTCACCCAGGATGTGTTGGAGAAGGTGTTACAGGTCAGAATGGAAGGTGCTTTGAACTTTGCGGGGGGAAGAGGAAGGAGCTTATCTCTCGATCTGGCATATACCTTCGAGTATGTGTGGAACGAGGATTTTGTCAGCGGGGAGAATGGGGCGGGGAATTATTTAGAAATCTTGTTTATGTTGGGGCGATAGATCAATAATTATTTTTTTGAACGGTATGCGTAATGCAGCCAGGTGAATAAGGATGCGCCGAGAATCCAGGCGAGAACGAGGATCGCATCCCCGGCAAGATCGGATCCGCCGAAACGTTTGTTAATCGCCCATGAAACCACTGCCAAACCCATCAGCAGGTTTACTCCGTGTACGAGAAACAGAATATTTACCGTAGAGAATCCCATCCCCAGTAGTTTATGGTGAAGATGCTCTTTGTCCGGGTGGTGAATGGGTTTGCGTTCGCGCAGCCGCCGGAGTATCGCTGAGATCATATCGACGATCGGTACGATCAGCACGGTTATCGTCAATACGAATCCCGCGACGAACTGATTCAGCTCCTGTTGCATCGAACTGGTATCGGAACCGCCGATAAAAACCAGAGCTCCCAACAGAAATCCGAGAAACAGGCTGCCAGAATCGCCCATAAAAATTTTCGCCTTCGGTCGGTTAAAGACGAGAAACGCTAAAAGCGCGCCAGCAAGAATTATGCTGTAAAGCGCTCCAGGGAAATTTCCGAGGATGATGTGCACAACCCCGATCGCAAAGGCTGCGATGAGCCCCGTTCCACCAGCTAAACCGTCCAAGCCATCGATCAGGTTCACTGCATTGGATATGGATATCAACCAGAAGATCGTAATCGCACCGCTTAACGGACCCAGCGGAATCACAAATCCGATAAGCGGCAAATAAATGCCATCCATCAGCGCCCCGCCGATGGCAACCAGTGCTCCGGCGATGATAAGACCGATCAATTTATAGATTGCCCGGATGTTCCGAAAATCATCGACGAGTCCCAGCCCATGAACCATAAACAATCCGACAAACAGCAGGATATTCTGATTGCTGAGCATCCTTATTTCGGCAACGCTTCCGTTCAATGTCGGGATAAAAACAGCAAGAATGATCGAGGCAAAAATAAATGAGAGGAAGAAGCCGACTCCTCCCAATCTTGGCGTATCTTCCGTGTGAATCTTCCGATGATCGATTTGGTCATACCAACGGAATCGATGGCTCAGACGAAGAATAGTAGGCGTGAAGATCATATTCAAAACGAATGCTAATATGCCAGCGATTAGCAGTATTATTCCTGTATGCACAAATACCTCGGTTCCATCGACTACCTGAAACTATATCAGATCTATCGCCATTAACCAATCAAAAGAGTTGTTATTCTGGAGCTGCACGAGTTTCCTATGATATAGTTCTCTCACCCAATATCAAGCGAGGCAACCATGAGCAATATCACCATTATCGGTACCGGTTACGTAGGATTAGTATCGGGTGCTTGTTTAGCGGATTTCGGAAACACCGTTACGTGTATCGATACGAACACTGAGAAAATTGCGGATTTAAAAGCCGGCCGTATACCGATCTATGAACCCGGGCTCGAGGATGTCGTAGTCCGAAACGTCGCAGCCGGCCGCTTGCAGTTTCATGACCGACTCGCCGAACGAATGGGAGATGCTGAAGTATTGTTTATCGCCGTTGGCACCCCTCCTGCTGAGGACGGAAGTGCTGACTTAGTGTATGTGGAACAGGTTGCCAGAGAGATTGGAAAAAACCTCAAAGATTATAAAGTCATCGTGGATAAATCTACGGTTCCCGTGGGTACCGGACAAAAAGTGAAGGGCTGGATTGAGGATGAATTAGCAAAACGAAAGGTTCAGCTCGAGTTCGATGTAGTATCTAATCCGGAATTTTTACGAGAAGGAGCGGCGGTCCAGGATTTTATGCATCCGGATCGGATCGTCATCGGTTCGGAGAGCGAACGCGCGGCAAATGTAATGAAAGATGTGTACCGTTCTTTATATCTGAATCAAACGCCGTTTCTCGAAACTGGGATCGAGACCGCCGAAATGATCAAATACGCTTCAAACGCGTTCCTCGCAGTAAAAATTACCTTCATCAATGAAATCGCGAACCTGTGTGAGAAAGTCGGCGCGAACGTACAGGATGTAGCAGCGGCCATGGGTCGGGACGGGAGGATCAGTAATAAATTTCTGCATCCGGGTCCTGGGTATGGGGGGAGCTGCTTTCCCAAAGATACCCTTGCCCTGGCAAAAACCGGAAGAGACTATGATACCCAGTTATCGGTCATCGATGCGACGATTCTGGCAAATGAGAACCAGAAGCGCCGGATGGTTAAGAAAGTCGAACGGGCATTTGAGAATCTGGGAGGCGTGCAGGGAAAAACCATCGCTATCCTGGGCCTATCGTTCAAGCCCAACACGGATGATATGCGGGAAGCTCCTTCCATAACCGTGATCGAGGGGCTGGTAAAAGGCGGGGCGAATATCAAAGCTTTCGATCCTGCAGCTATGGAAGAAGCGCGCTGGCGACTCAAGGAATATAAAGAGAATATCAGTTATTGTTCAAATGAATATGAGGCAATTGAGGGTTCCGATGCGCTGGTAATCATGACCGAATGGAACCAGTTCAGGAACCTCGATATGACTCGGATAAAGAACGGCTTAGCACATCCGCTGATTTTTGATATGCGGAATATCTATCGAAGAGCAGAAATGGAAGAGATGGGATTCACCTACCACGGCGTAGGAATTTGAAATGCAGAATTAGGAAGAAGGTTTAGAGGGCGGGCGGATAAATAATTGTCTGATTGAGCCGACGATGGCACCGGTTCCGTGGGAAAAGTGGAGTACCAGAAAGCTAAGAAAAATCCAGAATGGATTGGTCCGACAGTCGTTTATCATGAAGCTTCTGACGAGAATGATCGAGAGATATGTGCCGAGAAGGATAAAGTAGCCGATCGCGATCCTTGAATTAAATAATGATGCGATCAGCCCCAGGATATTTGAAAGCACGAATAGAAATGGAATGTAGTTGCGGAGACTCAAACTCCCAATATTTCCGGTATATTTTGCAACGAGAATATTCCACATGCCATTGCCGTAGTATTTCTTCGCCAACAAGGACAACTTCTCCCGAATATAGTACGTGAGTTTTACATCCGGAATCAAAAAAATCTTTCCCCCATTGCGCTTCAGCCTTTTGTTCAGTTCGATATCCTGACTCTTCTTGAGTCGTTCATCGTAGTATCCGATTCTTTCGAAAATCTCCCGCTTATAACATCCGAAGGGTACGGTGTCCACTTCCCTCACCTCATCGATTCCAATCCGGAAGTGAGAATTACCGACGCCGAAGGGGTCGGAAACGACTTTGACGATCGCCTCTGATCGGGGATTACTATCCATCACCCGGGTTTCAATACTACAACCCACGTTATCCGCCCCAAGTTCGGCATGTTTATCAATCAAACAGGAAAAATAGTTTGGCGGATACTCGCTGTGGGCATCGATCCGGATTACATACTCCCCCTTTGCCGCTCTGATCCCGATATTCATGGCATACGGCACCGTTCGATTCGGATTCTCCAGAACGATGAGGTTCTCATACTGATTCTGCAGTTCGGCGAGTATTTCCACGGTCCGATCCGAACTGTCCCCATCAACCACTAATACTTCGTACGTACCGGTTTTCAAGTCATTTGAATACACTGATTCCAGAGCAGTACGGATGTATTTTTCTTCATTCCGGCATGGCATGATGATTGAAACTTGCATAAAATCCTCAGTCTGCGACTTCTGAGCCGCTCACAAATTTGCTTGATACTAATATCATAAAAAATCTATGACACAATGGTTCTTCGATGAATTACACTGCGAAATATGAAAACACCCGCTCTTTTTATCCTTTCTATCGCGTTCATTACCGGCTGCGCAACCACTCCTCAATCCTTATCCACAGATGTGGATACTCACGGGAGCGGTCGGGAGTATATTCTTTGGTCGCATCCGGACACCATGTACGAATTTGTGACCGCCCACACCCCGACCATATGGTTCGAAGGCTACGATAAGTATATCGAACGACAGGACACAAATAACCTCGAAGCATTTCAAGCTGCGGGGATCCGTCCGCTTGTCTGGCGTGGGGGCCGCAATAAAGTTGAAATCTACGATGCACCTTCACAACTCGCGAACTATTGGTTGGAATTTCAGGACGTCCCGGGCATCGGTATTTCCATTGATGAGCTGGGCGGGAATGACCGGCAAAAAAATCAATTCACCGCCGATGCCCTCCGACTGCTCCATGACCGGAATCCTGATTTTCCGGTCTACGTCTGGAACGCCGGGCTTTTCAAACAACCGTTGATCGACGCATTTGCCGAAACGAACGCAATCCCGCTTCTGGAAATCTATACCTCGAACACTAGGTTCCTCTGGGCAACATTCGGAATCCAACTTAGAAGGGCTGAAGATGCAGGGATATTGGACAAAACCATCATCGCTCTGGCAATAGAAACCGCGAGCATTCGCGAAGACCGGTGGTCTTATTCGATGGATATCATCCAAACACAAATGGATTGGGTTCTTCGCCATTTCCCGGAGGTCGGGGGTTTTGCATTTTTCGCACCACGGGCGGATAGGGAGCTGCTGATGGAATTGAACGAGTACATCCTCTCACTCGAATGAACTCCCGATACGGGCGGTTAGGATGACCGCCGCCGCACTTTTTTGATCGGGCAGATATTCGGATGAGATTGCACTGAGCTCGTTTCCATATGAAATCGGAAAAGCGATATCGAGGGAAACCATAGGGAGAATCTCTCTGGTAAAACCCGGGATGAACTGTCCCGCGGCATCATTAAATCGATGGATAAGTTGATACCCCATCCGCCAGCCGAAGGGTTTTATTCCGTTAAAGAGCGCGGCAAGGCCTGCCTCGTGCTCCCAGTCTTCACCGATAGTGCCGACGGTTTTATATTCAACGAAGAGTAATAATCCCCAGGGCACATACTCCCAGAAAGAAGTGAGGGTATTGGTGATTCCAATACTCCAATCACCACTGTCCCGATTCAGCGACAGATCCGCGACAACTTCATTGGTTATATCTATCGAAGCGAATGTCGATTTAGCATAGAACCCGCTTCGAACCGGATCTGGGGCTCGATACACCGCGTTCAGACCAATCGCTAGCTCGGAAAAAGCAGTTTCCAATTGAAATCCGTACCCCGCCTGATTCAATCCCTCGTTGGAAAGCAGGTCCTCGTTTGAGAACGCGACCAATGTCAGATTCGCATTCCCCAACGGGATGCTCGATTTTACCGTGAAGCTGGATGCCGCTTCGCTGATGATATTTCCGCTGTTGCCGAGAACCTGCCCCCTCCCCCAGGCGATCGGTTGAAGGCCCACTCTGCTGGAAATTGCGCCGAGCAATGTATAGTCGAAATAAAGCTCGGTAACTTCAGGATTGGTATATCTGAGATTCGCGGAATCCAAGTCGGTTGCGAGTTCTGCGGAAAAACCGTAGTAACTGGACGGTTGAACATCAAATGATAGTGTTGCTGAAGAACTAGCGACCGGATTCACTACAAGCACATTTGAAGGTTCGATCCAGTCTTCAGTCTCCCAGGTGCTGAGACTTACTACTCCCCCGGCGAGGAATGAAAAATTACCGCTGATGCGAGGACCATCACTGGTCAGTAGTTCCTCTATATCAACGAAATCTCCATCAGCCGAGCCGTCAGTGATCGACGGGTCATGCCCTTCCTCATCGGGTGCTTCCTCCGATGAAGATTCGTCTTGTTCATCCGCAACCGTGTCGTCCGGAGTGGAAAAAAGATCATCCACGCCCTGGGCATACATTGCGAAGGACATCATCGAAATAGCCAGTGCCAGAACAGCAGGTTTCAATCGCCCACCCTTTCAAGGAATGCTTGGGTAAAGACGACATCGGGAACATCATTGAATGACGGCTTCGTAACGGTGATCACCGTCCGTTCGCTCACGAACGAACCGTTTACCTCCGCGCCTCGCAACGCATCGATAAACACGATGGTTTGGGGCACATAACGTCCGGAAACCGATTGATAGGAAGGAATTGCCGATGTTCTCAAGAGCTGACCGGAAGCTGAGTAATCCTCAATTTTACGAATCAGGAGGTTCTCATCAACCCAAATTTTCCTTCGCTCGAAGGGAGCGGAATCGGTGCGGGCCTCCAGACTGAGGACCTCAGTGTTATACGCCCCCAACACTTCCGATTCCCTTGCCACGATCCGATATTGGGCAGCGAGGTTGGACGGTTCGAAATCTGCGTTCCGGATTGTCGAGTCCTGGAAACGGTCCCTGGCACTGGTCACATTGAAGCGACTGCTATCCGGATCATAAACCCAGAGGTTATTCCCGATCTTCAGGTAGCCCTTTCCTCTGCGCGATTCGGGCTCGAGAAATAGCACGAGATACTTATCATCCCGATCCCGGCGGAACATCGCAAGGGTTTCCTCACTCGTTCCCCGATTTGGGACAAAGCGGGTAACCGCATACTCAGCGGAAAAATCCGCTTCCATGAATGATACCTGCCGGTCAATTTGCCCGAGGATCGCATCGCTTTGGGAAGTGGCAGGCCATACCATAAGCATCATGGCTAGAATAAAAAACAGGCTCTGATATACTCGTTTAATCATACAAACATCCTTATTGCCGCAACGCTTCTACCGGCTGAATTCGAGCCGCCCGGACAGCGGGCCGCAGGGCACCGAAAATGGAAGAACCGGTGACCACCAAAAAGATCAGCGCAATCCAATACGGCGATACCTGCCATTGCAGCGTATTATTAATCAGAAACAGCTCCGAATACGGTATCAAGCGAAAGTCTATCGCCGGCGATCCGACCGAGAGCAATAACACTCCTAAAAGCACTCCGATAAGGGTCGAGGTTACCCCTAAAAACACCTCCTCAAACAAAAACAGATAAACCGCATGGAACCGGGTCAGTCCCACGGCTCTCATGGTCCCGATTTCCCGAATCCGCTCGACCACGATCATCGAAAAGGTATTGGAAATCCCAATGACGATAATCGCGAGAAAGACGATGACGATCAAACCGATCACTACATTCAAGGCGGCGATCAAGTCGGTCAACGCGCTTAATTGAACCTCTAGGGGGACGACAATATATCGGCGGCCATCCCAGTTTCCTCTCAACGCCTGATCTTTCTCCGACTTAGAACGAAAGAGGGGAAACACGTCCAGAGATTCCGAGAGATTCGTTTGAAGCCTTCGAGCAAGAACGGCGGAGTTGCCGCTTTCGGGAAGGAAAATCCCGATCTCATGAATTCGATCGACGGGTTCCCGCATAATCTCATTCAGTCGGGATCGATCGAGGTATGCGGAGAAACCAAAAAAACTGGATTCATCGAAAATACCAGCAACGATAAACTGACCGGTATTGATATGGCTGCGGAACGTTTCCAGGGATACGGTCACCGAGTCCCCTACTTCGGCTCGCAACAGTCTCGCGGTGACCGATGAGATAAGGATGGAATCACCGTCTAGCTTGTCAAAATCGAAATCCGCCCCGAAGTCTTGATCCGCCAATACAGCTTTTTCCTTAGTCCAATCAACCCCCAGGAATCGGCGTTGATTCACCTGCCGTCCGCTGTGGAACAATTTCGCCTTACTGCCGTAATGGATACTCCGCTCCACAACGATGGCATTCCGTGGGATCGATTCCATAACCGCTGCGTACACGGATTCCCGCCCCCCAATAATACTTTTCTGATTCCGCTCGAAGCCTTGGATGGTCAGGTCTCCGGTATAGAAGAGCTTCGCCTTCGTGGTGACTCCGGAGAGTATTCCGTTCGATAAACCGAGAAATGAAATAATGAGGACCACCGCGATACTGCTGGTGAACATCAGCATACGGTATCGTTTGACATTCCGGGTAAATGTCCTCCATGAGATAAAGAAAATTTTCATGAAGATATCGCCTCCCGAGGAGTCACTCTCAACATCGTCGATAAGGGTATCAATAGCGATATACCATATACCACAATTCCGAGAAGCAGATATTGCAGCAGTATCTCACCACCGATAAATGCGCGAATGCTTTCTCCATTAAAAAGGGCGGATACATATTGGTTATTTATGGATAAGTCACTGACATTAATGAGAGCAGCACTGCTGATCCCCAAAAGACCACCGATGAAGACCGCACTGAGAACCACCATTCCGACTTCGAGCGCCAATAATTGCGACATATACCGTTTCGATGCCCCGAGGGCGCGGATGGTACCCAGTTCGGACTGACGTTCGAACACGCTGAGAATAATCGAGTTGACGGTAATGGAAATTACTGCGCTGAGAACCACCGCGAAACCGATATTGAGAACCAGTCGAATTAAGGAGATCAACCCGACATTCCCCCCGACCGTTTCCTTCCAGTCCTTGATCGTGAATTCAATATCGGATTCATTCTCGAATCCGGAAACAGCCTCAATAAGCTCATCGGCTCTGACCTCAGGTTGAGTTCGCATCAGAAGGAAATTCCACAAGGTACCATTATCATCGATACCGGTAGTAGACGATTGGGCGTCCGGTTCATCATTTTCAGGGGTGGAAGGGAAGAAAGAACCGATGGAATCGAACACCGTGCCCGTTTCTTCTGTCTGGTCGGTTTCGGAAGGGGCAGGGGCAAACAGTAAATCATCGACGCTTGCGGAGAACAGGGCATTGGTATCAGCGGAAAAATCGGCATTCCAGTTTTCCGCTACCAGATAACCGCTGAGGCTCCGTGCCGTTCGATCATCGATGAGAATCAGGTTTTCCATTACGCTGTCGGCATAGGGATACTCATAGAATCCGATAATCGGCAGTTCCCGGATTGAAAAATCAGAGCCGTTTGTGGAAGTCAGAAGAATCGGTTAACCTATATCAAGGTCAATTCCGAGTTGCTCGCACAGTTCTTCTCTCATCGACTCTTGAAGGAATTCTCCGGGCTAGTCAGGATCAAGCATTGCTTCATCGGAGATTTGAATATCCTGGAAAAAGGAGAAGTATTCCCGGAATTG
>CAWZYW010000052.1:0-10023 GCA_963966255.1 uncultured Salinispira sp.
TGGAGGTTTTTCGCGTTCATCCCGACCACAAATTGGCTGCCGAAAGGGTGGGCGAGCTGACCGCCGACCGGGCCGTAGTTGATTTTTCCAAATAGTACCTGTGGCTGAAAGCGGATTGATCCAACTTTCCGATGATATCCTCGAACGTTATTCCCGCGATTCCGGCATCCTGGTCTTTCCGTCCCAGATCGTGGCTCAGAGCTGGATCGACCGTATCGCCACTATCCGGGGCGTCTGCGAATCAGGCCGTCTGATTTCCTGGGATGAATTCAAGGAGCGGACTTTCTTCGGGGCGGAGGAACGGCGACCGGCGAATCGCCTGGTTCGCAGCCTGTTTCTTAATGATCTGCTTTCGAAGAACGGGAAATCTCCCGTGCTGCGGAGTCTCGTCCCACCCAGGTTCGCCGAGCGGTCGGGACTCTACAAGGCCGGGCTCCTGAGCCTCCTGCCGATGCTCTCCGCCCTTCGTTCGACGGGGATGGCTGAGCTGGAGAAACAGCTTGGCCGATCTTTGGCCGCTGATATCGACTTTCTCCATGATTCGTATTCGAATTTTCTCGACCACCACGACAGATATGAACCCGCATGGTTGGCAAAGCGATTCTATGCAGACGGCAGGAAATACTGCATCGTTTTTCCCGATCTGCTGGAAGACTTCTCGGAATACCGCCGGGAGCTTGAAGCATCAGCGGAAATAGAACTGTTCGAACCTGAATATGAGCGATACGGGTCTCCGGGGCTCACGGAATACCAGGACTATCGTCAGGAGATGATTTCGGTGCTTGCGGCGATTGCCCGGGATCTGCGGGAGGGTATTCATCCTTCCGGGATTGCGATCAGCCTTGCGGGCTACGACGGCCTTGAATCCCGGCTGAGTTATTTCGCCGCCAGCGCAGGTATTCCCCTTCTCCCCAGGAAGGGCAAAACTCTCCTGGAGTATCCTTCCGTACGATGGCTCGAACGGATCAGGGCGGTGTATGCCGGCGATTTCAGTTTTCAATCGCTGCGGAAGTTGCTGCTGGATCCCGGGCTGATCTGGAGAGATCCCGATCTCCCCCGGGCCATCGTACAGCGTGCCGTAGATGTCAACCTGCTGGAAGGCGGCGAGCGGCGGTGGCGAAAGCTGGTGGCTGATGTCCCCGGCGCAAGCGCCCTGTTCGACCGATTCGATTCCATCTATCGCGCCAGGGACATGGATCAGCTGTATGAATCCATATACGCCTTTCTGGGGACCTACGTTCAAAGCGATCGCTGGGAGACGGTGGATGAAATGGCATGGCAGCGAAGCGCCGACAGCCTGAAAGAGCTTTCCCGCGGGTTGCAGGAATTTCCCGGTGCCGAATACCATGCTTTTCCCCTTGCGCTGGAAACCCTCGGATCCGGTCGTTACATCCCCCAGTCCGAAACGCCGGGCGTAGCGGTATACGATTACCGGGTCGCCGCCGGTATGTTTGTAGAAAAGCACTACTGCCTGAATTTCAGCGCCGAGGCTACCAGGCTCACACCTCCGGCATCAGTCCTTCTTCGGGAGGACCAGTCCCGGGCGCTGCTGGGCACCCCCGTCATCTCTCCGGTCGGATTTCTGCGAGCCTATGGGGCGTCGGGGTCGACCGTAGAGTTCAGCTTCAGCCGCCGGGTTCTGGGAAGCGCGACCCTGCCGGCGGCAGCTTTTCTCAACGGCGACCGGCGGCGGGTTTCCACCGGATTGCCGGATTTCCATCAGGAAGTCCAGGCCCGCGGGCCGGCCGCCCTTCCCTGGGACAAACAAGGCCTGCGCCTGGACCGTGAGCTTTGGAAGCCCGGGCCCGACGAGATTCTCGTCCGGAGCCTGGGGATCAGCGGCGACGGTGTTTCGGTAACCGATCTGGAAGCGTATCAGCGCTGCCCCTTCGCATATCTGCTGTCCCGGCTGAAGCTCGAAGAGCTCCTCACTTCCCCCAGGGAAGCTCTGCACCGGGAAATCGGCATTGCCTTCCACCGCTTTATGGAGCTCCTTCTCGATGCAATCCGCGAAGAGGATCAAAGGTACCGCCGGGAGCGGCTGGAGGATTACCGGATTCTCGCCGGTAGAACCGCGAAGCGCTTTTTCGGGCTGGGCCGTGACAAGCGCATGCCCGGAATCCCCGAACTGGTGCAGCGGCAGATCCGGCCTCGTTTCGGGCCCGCAGCCGGGAATATTCTCTCCGCCCTGGCCGATATGGCCGACGGTGCGGAAATATCAACCGAACGGGAGGGGTCCCTGCTCGTGACTGCGGAAGACGGTGATGAACTGGTCCTTCGAGGGCGCATTGACTTGATGCTTGAAGACCCCGACGGTTCCCTTATTTTCGATTACAAGACCGGCTCCCCACCCACCGCCACCGGCATCCTCGGGGGCGCCGCCGGCGCTCTCCCGGAACTTGCGGAGCAGCGGAAAATGAATGCCGACCAGCTGGAACGAATGATCTCGGATCTGGATGTTCGGGCCGAGTCCTTCCAGCTTCCGGCCTATGCCCTGTTCGCAGCGGAGGAAGATAAGCCGGTGCGCCGAATGGGATACTTTTCCATGAAGCGCGACAAGTCCGCATTTCCCGGCCGATACGTCGACGTGCTTCGCCTCGGCGATGAATCCCCGGCGGTGTCTAGCCGTCTGCCTCTCACGTCGGCGGCGATGCTCCGCCGTCTGGAAAAAGGGGTCCTCGATGCGCTGTTCAATTGGCGGCGAGCCTTGCGGGACGGTGATTTCCGGGGCGAGGGGGAGGGCTGCGCGAATTGTCGCTTTCGTCAGGTCTGCCGTCGGGGTTTCGCGGTTCGGATGAGGGGCGAAGGGTGAATTTCAACGACCAGCAGCGGGATGCCATCGAAATCCGAGACCATGCCATCGTGGCCGCGGGAGCCGGGTCGGGTAAAACCTCGGTACTGGTGGAGCGCTATGCCGCCCTGATTAGCGATGACGGCTGCAGCGTGGAATCGCTTCTCTGTCTCACCTTCACCAGGAAGGCCGCCGGAGAGATGTACGAACGGATCTATTCCCGTTTATCCGGGATAGGCGATTCCCCCGGGGCCGCGGCTGCCATAGACAATTTCGATCGGGCCCGAATCACCACCATCGATGCGTTTTGCTCATCCCTTATCCGCCATCACCTGGGTGATTACGGAATTTCTCCGCAGTACCGCATCGCAGACGCGGCGTTCTACCGGGAGCTCCGGGATTTTTCAGTAAACTGGCTGGCCGCGCAATCCGGGCACCGGGTTTTCCAGCGCCTGTTCGAGGCGTTTACCGCAAGCGATGTACTGGACAAGCTGCTGATACCCCTGGCCAGGGACCGGTTCAGCCACACCCGGGATCTCGGCGCCGACTTTGAAATGATCCGCGGGATGCTCACCGAGATCGCTGCCCGGCCCGTCAGGGACTTCAACGATGGCTTCGAACGTTTACAGGCAGCGACGGATGAAATGCTGGCGAATCAGAAGCTCAAACCGGAGAAACGGGCGGCTGAGGAGAAAACCGCCATTATGCTTGGCGAGCTCGAGTCAGACCCCCTGGATTTCCAGTGGGCCGACGATGAGGCGGCGGAATGGAGCATTCAGCGGATCGGCGGGATCCTATCGGCATTGCAAACAAATCGCAGTATGGGGGCCTGGAAGATTCCGTACAAGGAACTGGTTGCGCCTTTGAAGGATCAGGCCTTGCCGGCGCTGATGCTTCTCGCCGAAGGCGGGATATACCGGGATTTTTACCGTTTGATCGCGGAGTTCGCAGAGGACGTGCTTGAGTTCAAAGCGCTACAGGGCGTGCTTTTCTATCGCGATCTGATGGATATTGCCATCGATCTACTCCAAACGCGACCCGAGCTGGCGGATTTTCTCCGGCGGGAAATCAAGTACATCATGATAGACGAGTTCCAGGACAATAACGAGCTTCAGAAGGAACTCCTGTATCTGATCGCCGCCAGGGAGGGGTATCGGGGGCAAAGCGTCCCGGGGTTTGATGAACTGAGGCCAGGTGTGCTTTTTTTCGTAGGTGACGAGAAACAGTCGATTTACCGGTTCCGGGGGGCGGATGTTTCGGTATTCAAGTCCCTGGCTGCCGATCTTGAACTCGAGACGGGTCCGCTTCACCTCGATCAGAATTTCCGCAGCCGTCCGGGGCTGATTCGTTTTTTCAACGGTTTCTTCCCCCGAATTATGGGAGGGGAGGCTTCCTGGGAAGCCGAATACCGGGCCCTCCAGCCCGGGCTTGCGAAAGCCTCTGATTATTCGCCGGGAGAAGCGGCTGAGCTCCTGCTGGTCCCCGGAACCGGTACGGACTACGATGGGGAACGGCATCTCATGCCCTCCGAATCAGAAGCTTTCCTGGTTGCGAAACGGATTTCCGAGTTGGTGTCCTCCGGCGAGACGATCTACGACCGTTTGATAGGGACCCAGCGGCCGATCAGCCACCGGGATATCGCTGTGGTCGCGAAGAGCACTTCGAATCAGCAGGATCTGGAAATTATGTTTCGCCGCTTCGGCATACCTTTCGTCAGCGACAGCACCCGAACCTTGTTTATCGATGCTCCGGCCCATGATGTCCACAGTTTTCTTAAATCCTGCATCTACCCCGGAGATTCCCTGTCGATCATGGCGGTGCTGCGGGGGCCGGCGTTTCGCCTGGCGGATCCGGCGCTTATCCGCATCGTCGATATGATGTCCGGGGACGGAGCCCAACCTCCGGAACCTGATGCCCTGGGCGTATTCCCGGAAATCGCAGCCGAGGACCTGGCGGATTATCGGCGCTTCCTGGAGCTTCGCGACAGAATACGCCCAATGTTAGATCGGAACAGCCACAGCCGGGTGCTTCTGGAATTCTGGAGGGAAAGCGGGTATGAGAAATTTATGGATAGCGATGCCCTGAGGCGCTCGTTTTCCCGCTATTACGATTATCTACTGGAGTTGTTCGAACTCCACGCCGACCGAAGCATGGCGGAGCTGGTTGAAATACTCGAGGCGAATCTCGGTTCGGGGGAGCGCCTTGATGAGCTCGAGCTGTATCACGAGAGCCGGGACGCGGTGAACCTGATGACGGTTCACAAATCCAAGGGCCTGGAATTTCCCGTGCTGTTCCTAACCAATGCAAACGGCCGACCGTTCCACGGAATCGATTCCTCCAGCCCTCAGGTAACCCTGCCGGACGGCACCCTGGTGCTCTATGCCGGACTGGGCGAGGAGCTCCACCGACGCTGTTTCGGCCAGGGGGCGCGCATCCAGGCCGCCGCGGCCAACCCGCTGGTTGAAGCCGCCCGGCAGGCAGAGAATGCCAGGGAGAACGCCGAACTTCGCCGCCAGCTGTACGTGGCCTTCGCCCGGTCGGAACAACGGCTCTTTGTGACGGCCTCGGGAGTTGACCCTTCATCCGATAGCCGGGAGCCTTCGGGTACCGAACCCCTCACCGAGCGCAAAGAGAACTTTTTCGACCTCATCGAAGCAGGACTGGGATTCAGCCGCGAACGGATGCTCGAACTGGCTCCCGGGCAGTCCGCCTTTGCTTCACCGGCCGATGGCGTACCTGCTGTAAAAATTATCCGATGCGAACATGTTGAAAAACGGGCTCTGGGCCGTTCCTTCAAAGCTGCTGAGCCGGAACGTTCCCTGGGCATTATTCCCGCGCTGGAGCTCCCTCAGGCAACCCGCCGCCGCTTCAGCGTCAGCGACCTGCTGATTCTTACCGAAGATGCTCCGGACCGGACCGCCGGGTACCGGTCTGAAACCGGACAGCGGGAAACCGATTCCGAACCCGGCGACGCCGCCGAATACGGGACATTGGTGCATTATCTGCTTCAGCGCGGAGTCCAGGCTATGGAAAACGGCGCCGGTTTCGCGCTGCCGGCGGATGATGCGATTCCCGATGCGTATCTGAGTCATCGGGGGCAGGCCCTTGATCTTCCCGGAGCCCGGCGCATGGCCCTTTCGCTGCGGGAAATGCCGCTGTTCGCCTCAATCGCAGAGGCCGGTCGGCGGCACTGCGAATGGGCCTTCGAGCTGTCACTGGGACCGTGTCTGATCAGCGGGCAGGTCGACCTGCTTCTGGAGCTTTCAGACGGCAGTGCATTGGTGATCGATTATAAAACCGGAGCAGACCTTGAGCCCGGGCGATATGCCGTTCAGCTCGACGCTTATCGGCTGGCCGCCCGGACTTTCGGGTATCAGGACGTCTCTGCGGGTATTGCGGATCTTCGGCGCGGAATATTCACCCTGCTGGATTGTCAATATGGGGAAGAGGAGCTGCGCGCCCTGATCGGGGGCGCTCACCAGACGAAGTAATTGCCCCCGAAGGTAAGGCCCGAGCCGAACCCGATGGTGAGAATTTTATCGCCCCGCTTCAGAATTCCCTTTCGCTGCATTTCATCGAGGGCGATGGGGATGCTCGCCGCCGAAGTGTTGGCGAATCGATCGATATTCATAAAAAACTTCTTTTCATCCCATCCGTTTCGTTTGCAGGCGGCCTCGATGATGCGCCGGTTGGCTTGATGGGGTACCACGTGATCGATTTCTTCCATGCTCAGGCCGTTGAGTTCCAGTAGCCGGTTCACGGTGTCGGTGATGGCGCCCACCGCGAATACGTATACCTGCCGGCCGTTCATCTGGAGAAAGAGATCTTCCTCCGGGGTTATGCCCGGCTTGTAGGGGGTCCGGGAACCGCCGGCGGGACGGAGCAGGTGCTTCACGCCGTCACCCTGGCTTCCGAGTATCGAATGGTGGATGGCGCTTGGGCTGCCTTCCGGGGCCTGGCTGACCAGTACCGCCCCGGCGCCGTCGCCGAACAGCACGCAGGTGGTCCGGTCCTTCCAGTTTATGATCTTCGAGTATACCTCCGCGCCGATCACTAGGACGTTTTTCGCGCCGCCGGCGACGACGAAATTCCGCGCGGTTTCCAGCCCGTAGATAAAACCGGTGCAGGCGGCAATCAGGTCCATGGCGCCGGCTTCCCTGGCGCCGATCAGGTCCTGAACCACGCAGGCGGTTGAGGGCAGCCCCGGGTAGTCGGGAGTTGAAGTGGCCAGAAGCACTAGATCAACGTCCGATCCGCTGATCTCATCGCCTTCGGGGTCCAGGATGGTCAGGTTCGCCAGGGCGGCTTTTACCGCCTCATGGCCCAGATCGCTGGCTGCCTGATCTTCGGCGGCGATGCGCCGCTCGTGGATGCCGGTATGAGAATAGATCCATTCGTCACTGGTATCTATGGTCTTTGCCAGATCGTCGTTGGTGACCACTTTTTCCGGTACATACGCCCCGACTGATCGAATATATGCCTGCATGTGCGCTCCTGTTACAGCTTGTCCGCCGAAAGACCGAATTTTTCATCTTCTTCGTCCAGGCCGAGGGGATCGAAGTGGATGATGATATCGTAGATGTTTTCCACCCTGCTGCGAATCAAACGTTCCGCTTCCAGCCCGATGCCGTGGGCTTCGGCGATGCTCATATCCGGCGGAACTTCGATGTCCATTACGATAAGCAGCAAATGACCCATTTTCCGCACCCGCAGGCGATGGGGATTAGACAGACCCGCGATGGGTTCCAGCGCCTTGAATATCCGCTGGTACACCCCGGTGTCCTGCATACCGTCCATCAGTTCGATGTTGGTCTCCAGGAAAATCGATATCGCGATACGGATAATCCAAAGACTCACCAGGATTCCTGTCACCCCATCGATTATGGCGAGGCCCGTGAGGCGGCCGATGATCAGGGAGAACAGTACGACGACTGAGGTGATAATATCAAGACGCATGTTTTGACCGTCGGCCACCAGCATGGCGCTGCCGATTCGCCTGCCCAGGCCGATTTTGTACCACGCAAGCATGCCTTTCACTGCCACGGAGATCAGGGTCACCGCCATGGCGGGCATGCCCGGCAGCTCGTAGCTCGCCGCCGACAGGACACTTTCACCGCTGGTTATAAGAAGGAACAGGTTTTTCCCCGCCACGGTGATCAACTGGATACCGGAGAAGAAAATGAAAAAACTCAGGACTTTTGTGGCCAGGGGATCCACCCGGCTGTAGCCGTAGGGAAACTGCTTGTTCGGGGGCCGCATCATCAGCCCGGCGGCCAGCAGGGTGATCACCGAAGTCAGGATGTCCACTCCCGAGTCAACCCCGTCGGAGATCACCGCGAAACTGTTGTCGCCGATGCCGATTGCGATCTTCGCCACCGCCAGCAGCGCATTTAATCCTATCCCGATCCAGCTGGCGAGTATGATCTGCCGGTTGCGCAGAAGGTTGTTCCGGTCATTACCGTAATCGTTAGTCTGCGAATCCATTGAGGAGGTTCTTCCTGTCTTCGGCGAACCGACGGATAAAATCGTTTACGTCGCCGGCATCGGCATCCTGATATCGCGAACCGGGAAAATTGGCGATTCCCCAGGCTTCCCTGGATTCGTCTATGAATTCCGGGATTGGCGTGGCCCCCTCAAGATCGGGAATGCGCCCGAGTATGATGTACAGATCCGTCATGTCGCCGAAGCGAAGACGGGGGCTGTCTTCCCTTTCGCTGTTATATCCCAGGGCATAATTGGTGTTCCGTATGACGATGTCCGAGGCTTCAGTCATATCCTCGATGCTCAGGAACAGGGGGTAACGGATCCCGCTGGTGCTTTCGAGGCGGTCCAGTGCGGCATCCATCAGGCCGTTGACGGGAAACTGGGCTCGGGAATTGGTCAGTGATGTGGGCCATGGACTGTGGAACAGTACCGTGGCGAAGCGGTCTCCATGCTCTTCCCGGAGGATGCGTCCCATCTGGCGTTCCTCATCCATCCCGATGGCGTTCATTTCTTCCGAATGGGATTTCAGGATAAAGCCGGTGAACGCCTTTTCCCGGGTCACATAGACCAGGGCGGAATTCCCCCTGCCGACGATTTCCCGGGATATGACGCCGGCCATGTATTCATCGGGATTGCCATTCTTCATTACGCCGAGAAGTTTGGCCGGATCGCGGAAATCCTCCACAGTGGCTATTTCCTGATAGTCCTGCAGGACGTTGAGGCCCAGAACCCTGAACGGACCATCCGGACTCCGGTTTACTGCCCATGCGGCCCGGAGAACGTCGACGTATTCCCGGTATCCCCAGGTGACCAGGCGGCGGAAAAACAGTTCCTGAGCGAGATATTCATCGAAGCTCTCGGCGTTGATCAGCTCGTCAATCATGTTCTGGTCTTCGGCCAGCAGCATTTCCATACCGAGATGCCGTACCCCCATGGAAGGCAGCATTGGAATCAGGTCGGCGAGAAAGCGCGGTTCATCGGCAATGGCTCCCAGCTCACCCATGAGCACTATCGGGTGTCTTGAAAACAATTCCCCGAAAGCCGTTGCAGCATCTACCGAGCGGCGGATGTCTATATCCGCCGCCAGGGCTTGCGCCTGAGCGGTATCGACCTCAATGAGGGGCTGCTCCGGCGGTTCGAACCATCCGAAGGGGTTGAACATGATAAAAACCACCGCCAGGGCGAGAATAATCAGCACGGCGGCGGTAATGCGTTCATTCATGATCCTATCATACCCTCTGGCGAACCTTTTTGTCAGTATCGTCGATAATTTTTGAACAGTATTCGGTTATACTCTTCCATTTTTGAATTGAAATCGGTAATCTGTACATCTGCGGAACAAGTGATCCGTAAAAATTTACTGATATATAACATAGGAGTCGGAATTATGCTCTTGAAAGGAAAAAACGCAATCGTAACCGGGGGTTCCCGGGGGATCGGTCGGGAAATCGTCCTCGCATTTCTGAACCAGGGCGCATCGGTCTGGTACCTCGATCTGGCCGAAGGCGAGTACCTCGGCGAGTACCAGGGTATCGCCGCCGAGCACGGAGCCAGTGCCGCATACAAGGAATGCAATGTCGCCGATGAGGAACGGGTTAAATCCGTCATCGACGAGATCATCGCCGAAGCGGGAACCGTGGATATCTGCGTGAACAATGCCGGAATCACCCGGGATACCCTGATGATGAGAATGAAGACCGAAGACTGGCAGTCGGTTCTGGACGTACACCTTTCCAGCGCCTTTTACG
>CAWZYW010000053.1:0-9901 GCA_963966255.1 uncultured Salinispira sp.
GAGGTGATAGCCACCACCGTGCCCTCGACGAGCTGACCGACCTCCAGCTCATCCAGGGATTTTAAGTATTCCTCTTGCAGCTCCTCTTGGAGGAAGTTTCCCGTTTTTGAGCTCTTCTGTTCATTTTCTGCCATAACTACCTGTATACTCCTGAAGGTTATTTGTGTTCCTGAATTGATCCCACTACAATCTCACAAACTTGTTCAATCGTCAAGTCGGATGTATCCAAATAGATTGCCTCGTCGGCAACTTTCAAAGCGCCCACCGCTTTATTCTTATCTATGGCATCCCTGGTTCGGATCGAGCTCAGAATTTGCTCGTAGGTTAATTCACTGGTCCCTTGTCCGCTGCGCCTTCGGGCCCGGGCTTCCACCGATGCGTCCAGGAAAAACTTCACGTCGGCGTGGGGGAACACCACCGTACTCATATCCCGGCCCTCTACGATGATGTCCTCGTTCCTGCTGATTTCTATCAGAAGGCGATTCACCTGCTCGCGGAGTTCGGGGATACTCGAAATGTGAGCCACGAAAGAATCGACTCTGTCGCTTCTCAACTCATCATTGCCGAGACTATGCCCGTTTAATATGACCCCGTCGCCACGCAGCTGCAGATCAAATTTCGATGCGTGGCCGATTAGGTCTTCCTGCTTAAGATCAATAAGGGCTCCCAATTCTTCCCCGTATATTTCAAGCAGACCATAAGTGATGGCCCGATAGACGCTTCCTGAATTGAGATAATGCAATCCGCTGCGCTCGGCGGCAAGGGCTGCAATGGTGCTTTTCCCCGTTCCGGCAGGGCCGTCGATGGTGACTATCACTTCCCGTCCTTTTTTGACGGACCCCGACGACGAGGCCGATGGCTCCGGTTTTGAGCCTGCTGAAGCAAAGCATCGATCTCGGCCCTGGAAAGCTCCCGAAAGCGTCCGGGTTTGATGTTCCCCAGGGAGAGTCCTCCATATTGGACCCGTTCGAGGCTTCGAATGTTTATAGACCGGGAAGCGAATACGTTCCTGATTTCCCGGTTCTTGCCTTCGCTTAAGCTCAACACTACGGTTTTCCGGCCTTCGAAAACAAAATCTGAAAGTTGGTACTTCACCCCGCGCACCCGGACGCCCTCTTTCCATTGCTCAAGCATATCCCTGGGGACGGGCTCTTTGGCTTCGACCCGGTATTTCTTAATCACCCCGGATCGGGGGTGTGACAGGGCGTTGGCGAAATCGCCGTCATTGGTCAAAATCAGCAAACCGGTGGTCATATAGTCCAGACGCCCCACGGTGAACAGCCGCTGGGGATAGGAATCGGCTACCAGATCCAGCACCGATGTACGGCCTTCGGGATCATCTGCGCTGCAGATCACCTTCGCAGGCTTATTAATCGCCAGATAGATGGCATCCTGCTCGGGAGCCACCGCAATGCCGTCAACAGTCACCAGATCTCCCTGGGAAACCCGATGCCCCGGTTCGGTGACCGCTTGTCCATTGATCCTGACCCGGCCATTGCGGATTATCTCGGCAGACGCCCTTCGGCTGGCAACCCCGCTTCGGCTGAGATAGACCTGGAGCCTGATTTCTTCGCTCATGATCCCTCACCTTTTTTTAATTCGAAACGGGCCTGATCCACCTCATCGAGTCGGGGAAGTTCGGCGATGGTTGAAAGGCCGAATGTCCGAAGGAAGGTCCGGGTCGTACCGTACTGGGTGGGCCTTCCGGGGGCATCTTTTTTGCCCACCTCGGTTATCAGGTCTCTCTCGCTTAAGGTGCGGATCATCGAATCCGATGAAACGCCCCGGATCGATTCTATTTCTCCCCGGGTTATCGGTTGGCTGTACGCGATAATGCTCAAGGTTTCCATGGCGGCTTTGGAAAGCCGTTTGCTGTTCTGCTTTCCGTATCTGTCTTTCAGGTGATTCCATAAATCGTGTTTGGGACTGAGCTGATAACTGTCGCCCAGGCGCATGAGTTCGAGTCCCCGGGCTTCATCGGTGTACAGTTCTTCCAGCTGGCCCAGGACCTGTTTGACCGCATCCCGGGAAATACCGGCGATTTTCGCCAGTGCGTTGATATGCACCGGCTCCGGTTCAAGAAAGAGGATTGCTTCGATCAGGGCTGTTTCAGTTTTCAACAACATCCTCCTGCGCTCCCTCCGGATCTTCGACCGTGGCTTCCGCGCCCTGCTCTTCGGCGCCTTCATGTGCCCTGATCATTATGTCACCAAACAGGCGATTCTGATAGATCCTGATTATTTTGAATTTTACCGATTCGAGAATCGCCAAAAAGGCGCAGATAATATCCATGATCGAATCGGGACGTACGATGATTTCAGTGAAGGGGAATTCCTCCCGCTCTTCCAGCAGTTCGCGAATCAGGGTCAGTTTCTCATTGACCGACACTTCTTCGTAGAGATCGATGATCCGCTCCGGGGTAAGCCCTTTCATGAGTTTGGAGAAGGTTGTAAGCAGGTCCCAGACTTCCATTTCCTGCCACATGGGCTCTTCGTTATCAAAGGGCAGAGCCCGCTGGGCTTTTTCCCGCTCGATGATCCATTGATTTTCGGATTCCTTTTCCATCATGAGTTCGCTGAGCTTTTTATACTTCTGATATTCGATCAGCCGGTCTACCAGTTCCTGGCGAGGATCTTCCAGTTCATCTTCAAGATCGATTTCAACCGGCAGCAGCATTCGGGACTTGATGTAAAGCAGGGTGGATGCCATCAGGTAGAATTCTGAGATATTCTCCAGATCCGCCCCTTCGCCGCTGCGCATAAATTCCAGGAACTGGGCGGTAATATGAGAGATGGGAATATCATATATATTGACTTCGTTTTTTTTGATCAGAAACAGCAGGAGGTCGAGGGGACCCTCGAAGTCCTTCAGGCTGTACTGCTGTTTGATTTCGGATGACAAGCTTAAATCCTCAAGTCGGAAGTGAGGCTATTATAGTTATCACTATCGACGAGGTAAATACCCTGGGAAGGATCAGTCCGCAAAGCCGCCTCAAGATCGGAGAGACGGACTTCGTCCCGCGGATCGGTCAGGCTATCGTCGATGTCGAGCAGCGGGAGCAAAACAAATCGGCGCTTTCTATACTCGGGATGCGGCAGGCTCAATTCTGGAACATCGATAATATGGCTTCCGAAAAGAATCATGTCCAAATCGAGTGGCCTGGGACCTTTGGGGCGTTCCCGTGTGCGGTCCCTACCGTGATCCCGTTCGATTTCCTGAAGAAATGACAGCACCCGCGGTGGAGCCCAGTTTGTCCGGCAGCGCAGCGCGGCGTTTAAAAAAAACGGCTGGTCGGTGACGATCTGGGGGTCGCTGCGGTACAGACGGCTGAGCCCGGTAACGGGACAACGTTCATGGATTCGGCGGATGGCGGAAATCAGAATGCCTTCGCTGTCACCCAGATTGCTCCCGAGGCTGATAAAAAGCGATTCTGCGCTCCGACGATCCATCACGTTGTGACGGCCTGAACTCAGAACAGGCCGCCTTCTTCGTCCGCTTCATCGGCTTTTTCTGCGGATGTATTTTCTGATGTTTTTTTAGGAGCCGGCTCGGCGGTTTTTACCTCGGCCTTGGAGTCCTTCTGCGCTTTGGCCCTGGCGGCTTCTTTCTTCTCAGGGTCGTCACCGATCAGAATTTCATTCGGGAACAGCTGAGCCCGGAGCTTGCTGTCGATTTCCGCATAGAGTTCGGGATTGGACTCAAGGTATTCCTTGGCGTTATCCTTACCCTGGCCGATGCGCTCATCTCCGTAGGAATACCAGCTTCCGCTTTTGTTGATGTACCCGTATTTGACTGCGGCATCCACCAATGAGCCGGTGGCCGATACCCCTTTCCCGAAAATAATGTCCATTTCCACCCGTTTGAAGGGAGGGGCCACTTTGTTTTTAACAACCTTCACCCGAACCGTGTTTCCCACCGCGTTGTCGGTGCCTTTGGAGATCGTTTCGACTTTGCGCACTTCCAGGCGAACCGATGAGTAGAACTTAAGGGCGTTACCGCCGGTTGTAGTCTCGGGATTACCGAACATAACGCCGATTTTCATACGGATCTGGTTGATAAAAAACAGGCAGGCACCGGATTTGCTGATGGTGCCGGTGAGCTTTCGCAGGGCCTGGCTCATCAGCCGGGCCTGGAGCCCCACGTGGCTGTCCCCCATGTCCCCGTTGATTTCTGCCTGCGGCGTGAGAGCCGCGACCGAGTCCACCACTATGATATCCACGCTTCCCGAACGAACCAGGGTTTCCGCGATTTCCAGGGCCTGCTCTCCATTGTCAGGCTGGCTCACCCAGAGTTCGTCAATGTTGACCCCCAGATTTCGGGCGTACACCGGATCCAACGCGTGCTCGGCATCGATGAATGCGGCGATGCCGCCCCGTTTCTGCGCTTCGGCGATGGCGTGCAGGGCCAGGGTGGTTTTACCCGAGGACTCGGGACCGTAAATTTCAATGATTCGGCCCTTGGGATATCCTCCGAGACCCAGGGCCTCATCCAGTACGATGGATCCGCTGGGAATGCATTCGATTGCCATATTCCCTACGCCGGAGCCGAGCTTCATCAGAGAACCCTTCCCGTACTGCTGCTCGATCTGGAGCCGTGCGGCCTCGAGAGCTTTCTGCTTATCCGCTTCGGATGCGGGATTCGCGGTTTCTTTTGTGACGGTGCTGCGCTTTGCCATTATTCCTCCGGTGTATGTACGGACAGTAATCGAATTCTGCTTTAGTCGCTGTAGTATAATTTCCCGTGTTTTTCAGGTCAAGCTGATGTTTCCTCTGGAACAGCGG
Organism: uncultured Salinispira sp.; assembly: GCA_963966255.1. Taxonomy (GTDB): domain Bacteria; phylum Spirochaetota; class Spirochaetia; order DSM-27196; family Salinispiraceae; genus Salinispira. Next base: position 4,782 of record CAWZYW010000053.1, read on the forward strand.
GCAGCTGCCCCGTATGATACAGGTATGGGACGTCCGAACGACATTATTCTTGCCTCGACCAGATCCATGGAAGACTACCGCAATCGCGTGGCGTATCACCTGAGAACCTTCCCGGAATACTACGGCGGCTTCACCAGGGACTTCGGCGATCAGAATATTTCCGCAAATCTTAATGTCCTGACCTTCGCCGATGGAGAAATGGAAGTGGAAGCTCCATTCTCCGTCAGAAACCGGGACGTATTCCTCATTGCCGGTTCGGCACGGAACAGTCTGGGCCTATCTCAGGACGAATGCAAGATAGAATTATACCACGCGGTGGACTGTATTAAGCGGGGATCTCCCCGCAGGCTGACCCTTATCGAACCGTATCTCTCCCCTTCCCGTTCCGATCGGACCACGCGAAGGAATTCCGTCGGTTTCTGGATACACACGAAAATAATTTCCAGCCTGGGTGCCGACATTATCCTTACCTATCAGCTGCATTCCGATAAGTCCAAGACCGCAATCGATCCGCTTATCTGCCAAATGGAAGACCTGCCGGCGGTTCCGATGATGATGGAATACATCACCAGGGAAATCATCCGGGATGCCGAACACTGGGAAGAGATTAAGGACCGATGGGTCTTCTGCTCGGTGGATGCCGGAGGAGAAAGCATGGCCCGAACCTATTCCAGGGCTTTCTCGGTGCCACTGATCATCGCACACAAGCAGCGGGATTATCAGTCAGCCAATACGGTGAAACAGGTGAATATTCTCGCTGACACCGATATCAGCGGGAAGGACGTCTGGATCGTAGACGATATGATCGACACCGGCGGATCGCTGGTGGCACTGGTCAAGGAACTGGTGCGCCGGAATGTGGGTTCGGTGAATATGGCTGCGATACATCCGGTACTCTCCGGTCCCGCGGTGGATCGGCTGAAGGATATTCACGACACGGGACTGCTGCAGGAACTGCTTATTCTGGACACCATCAGCCTTACCGACGATATATTAAGCGAACTGCCCTTCCTGCGGGTGGTTACTTCAACCCGCCAGACTGCCGAAGTGATTATGAGTATTCATGCCGATCAGGCACTGTCACCGTTTTTCGCAGATTTTTCCGTCAGGAACTACCTGGAAAATCCGCCCATCGACTAGAACTTCTTCTCCGAATCCACCAGAATGGTCACCGGTCCGTCGTTGATCAGCTCCACCGCCGTCTCGGTCTGGAAAACCCCGAGGGATAATGCGATTCCCTGCGCGCGATATGCATCTTCGACCTCTTTGAATACGATCCTCGCTTCATCCGGGGATGCGGCGCGATTGTAACTCGGGCGCCGCCCTTTTCTGGTATCTCCATACAGGGTGAACTGGCTCACCAGAAGTACCTCTCCCCCCGCTTCCAGAAGGCTGAGATTCATCACCCCGTGCTCATCATCGAATATCCGAAGATTCAGAGTTTTTTCCACCATGTAGCGGATATCTTCATCTCCGTCGTCCTGGCTTATTCCGAGGAGAATCAGCAGACCGGGACCAATGCTGGAAACCCGCTCTCCCTCCACTGAAACCGAAGCGGACTTCACCCGCTGCACCACCGCTCTCATTCTTCCCCGCCCCTGATGAGGCGGAGCGAACTACCCCGAATGAGAAGCGATCCGTCCCTGGTCGACAGCTGTCCGATCAATTCAACCGCTTCGCCGCCCTGCAGTTCCGCCGCGAAATCTATGAGCACCGGCACCCGGCCTTCCACGACCCGGCCGCTTTCGAATCCCACCAGGAGATCGAACTGGATCCGGTCTTCGGCGGTAATGACATTTGCCACCCTGCCCCGCCACATGACGTATACGCCGTGATACAGGGCCGGATCCTGCTGCACGTCGGAGTAGGAGAAATTATCGTTGAAATCGGTAAAATCCGGGGCGGATAATTGCCCTAAGAGCAGTGCCACCCGGTCTTTTACGTCCAACGGGGCGTTGGACAAGAGTATGCGATTGCCTCGATATCGCACCAGATTGTCCCTGAATTGCCTGAACAGGCGCTGCACGGTCTGGAGTTCCGCATCAAGCTCCCGGTCGGTGAGGATAATCGTGGCGAATCGGGAATAATCCCCCTGGCTGTAATCTTCCAGCTCGAAATCCAAAAGCTCCTGGCCGATTCGATAATCGCCGGGATTGAGAAGCCGGGAACTGACAAGGATGCCGGCGACGCTGATCGCGGCAATGACTAATATCGCAACGCCCCAGCGTACGATCAGGCGCTTGATTAACCTGGGATGAGCCGGCAGGATCGGTGAGTACCGCCGTTTCTCAATGATGTCGAGCCAGTCCTCTTCTTCGAGGATTTTGGCCATATTGAGGGCCTTCTTTGCCTGACGGTTGTCCGGATCGAGATCCAGCACCTCGAGCCACAACCTGAGTGCTTCGGTGGTTTTTCTCCGGCGAAGCATTACCAGAGCAAGCCCCAGGAGCGTTGAAATATCGCTGCCGGATATATCCCTGGCCCGCTGGAAATAACTGTATGCGCCGCCGAAATCACCGGTATACAGGCAGGCGAAACCGAGTAGCCGGTGATACTTCGCCTCTTTCCGGTAGAGGAAAATCTGCGGACTGAGCAGGGAGATGACCTGGGCGTATTTTTTTGCGGCGAAGAGCATTTCCGCCTGATGAAGATCGTTGCGTTTGCTGCGTTTCATGGTCCAGCCTGTCAATCCGGAATATTTTCCCGGATCGTGTCCAGGATATCCTGCAGCGCCTCCAGTTCCTCCCTGCTGAGGGTGGATCGGGAACGAAGCAGGGTGTCGATCTGTTGGATAAGGACATCTATGGTTTCCAGATCCTGTAAGTACGGCGCAATGCGTTGGAGCTGTTCGGGGGTATAGCTTTCAGTCTGATTCTCCGATTCCCGGGACGTTTCTGTAGTTTCTACGACGATTTCCAGCGGTTGCTGTGCCTCGGAGATGATGGTTGCAACCGAGCCGGTGCTGATTCGGTTATTCAGGGAACTTACCGTGTCTCCGGAATCCAGAAAGCTGAGATACAGGCGGTACTGGGCTTTATCCTGAGGGGGGATTGCATTAGGACCGTAATACAATCCCAAAGCGCTGTCATTTATGCTGAACGGCAGCAGATTAAAATTACGGCTTTCCTGAACCTCGTAACCCCAGGGAGCCTCGCTGAGCCGCTTCCAATTAGCCGCCACCACCTCCCGCGGCGCGCTGGCTCCGCTACCGGCGAGGGTGAATAGAAGACTTGCCTCGGAGGAACGGCTGAGAATCCAGGATTCGCCGCTGTTCGGACTGAATCCGTATTCCCGATTCACCGCAGGATTTCTGGCGGTGACGAAGTGGGCTGATTGCTGTTCACCCAGCGTGGTATCGAAAATCAGGCGGAGCTCTGAATCCACCGCCTCAGCAGACTGATTTATAATGATCAGGTTAATTGCCAGGGCGAGGATCTCCCCGCTGCTGTCCTGAATAAACGAAAAACTCTGTTCAAACCGAAGACCCTCTACCGAGTATTGCACCACCACGGCGTTAGTGAATTCCTGAATGCTGATGATTATGGGTTTTTCGTCGCTGAGCCGCAGCAAGATATCGTTATAGCGCAAGGACGCGGAACTGGTTCGGGGATTTTCCGAGAAAAACAGGGGGATTTCCTGACCATCTATTTCATAAAAAAGACTGAATCTTCCGCTTTGATCGCTGATGCTAAGGCGGTAATTGCCCACCTGATAATCGACGGCGCTGATTGAGAAAACCGTAGCGGCGATCATCACAAAAGCGATTGCTCTTTTGATGGTCTTTCCTGGCATATTATTGCCCCTGTTCATTTTCAAAATCCTCGAGGAGATTTTCCAGGCTCTCTATCAGCTCGGCTTTTAATGCCAGGCTGGACTCCTTCAGGGAGAGCAATTCGAGGCGTATTGCGAAATCGGGGTCGTTGGTGGTTATTGATACGCGTTGTCCGGTTGTGGGCGCGGCGCTCTGGGTATTGTTTTCAAGATTCCGGATTTCGTTTTCCAGGCGGCGGACGGTATTGCTGTACTCGTCTATCTGCTGGCGGAGACTTGAATTTTCGGTTTCCAGCTCATCAACCTGGGCAATCAGAGAATCGATCTCCTCCTGAAATGCGTCGTCGGAGAGATCGGCCAGCCTCGACTGATATGAGGCCAGAGCCTCCTCCAGTTCAAGCTCCTGCTGGCGAAACTCCTCGATGGTCTTTAACGACTCCTCCTGGGTCCATTGGAGGAGTCGGAGCAGTTCCTGTTCCCGGCGGCTCATACCAACCACAGCGATGCGATATCGGCTCGCTTCGACCCTGGCGCTGGTGGGGAATTCGCGGATAACCGCATTGAACATCTGCTCGGCGGCTTCCAGCTGTCCGAGACTGAACAGGGATTCGCCGGTCCAATAATAGGCGTTGGCGACAAATGGGCTGTTCGGGTATGTTTCAATAAACTGCGAGAACGCCTGGATGGCCGACTCCCAGTCGGCGCTCAGGAACAATATTCGACCCCGCAGGTACAGGCCTTCGGGATAATTAGCATTTTCAGGGAAATTCGCAAGGAAAAACTCGAGATTGCGTTCGGCATCGGGGACCCGGTTCTGTGCGATCAAGACCTTCGCGATCCAGAAATACGCATCTCCCCGGAACCCCGCGTATTGGGGGTCGAGAAGAAGTTGCCGAAACTGGGTCAGCGCCTGGTCATAGCGACCATTCTGGTAGCTGCCGATTGCCGAAGAGAAAACTTGTTCGCCGGTCTGGGCAAAAGCCCCGACCGCCAATCCGATTAGCAGAAATACAAGAACCAGTCGTTTTATCACCTGATACATCCTCTTTCTTATAATCGGAAATCCCCGGGGAAATTATACCGATTTCTCACCCCGAAGCGCTGATACAAAAGCCGCTTTATCTGCCGCATTGAAAAAGGCGCTCCCGCTTACCATCGCGTCGGCCCCCGCATCCCTGACAGAGGAAGCAGTTTCTGCGTTTATGCCTCCGTCAACGTTGATCAGGAAATCATACCCCCGTTCCTTACGAATTTCGGATAATTGCCGGATTTTATCACCCGCGGAGGAAAAAAGGGCCTGCCCGCCGAAACCGGGGTTCACCGTCATGACCAGCACCTGATCGACATAC
>CAWZYW010000054.1:0-9836 GCA_963966255.1 uncultured Salinispira sp.
TGGCGCGGGAACAGGGCCATGACGGCGTCCCCGATGTACTTGTCGATGAAGCCGTGGTGCTGCCGAATCACCGGCCCCACCAGATTCAGGTAGCTGTTGAGGAAATTGAAGTTCTCCTCCGGGGTCATCTGCTCGGAAATACTGGTGAACGAACGGATGTCTGAAAACATGATGGTCATTTTCCGCCGGACCTGGTCCCCGAGCTTTACTTCGGTTAGACTGCTAAGGTCGAGATACTTGAGGAACTGATCCGGGAAAAATTTCTGGTAGCTCTCGTTCATATTCCGGATCTGCTGAAGGTAATTACTGATGGAGTCGCTCATATTGTTGAAGCGCTGGCCGAGTTCGGAAACTTCGTCATTGCTTTTAAGTTGGATCTGATAGTTCCAGTCCCCTTCGGCGACCCGCTCTACGCCCCTCCGCAATATCCTGAGGCTCCGCAGAATCAGGTAGGTCATCAGGGTGATAAATCCCACGATGAGCGCACCGATGATCGACATGAGCGCCATAGCCTGGCTATAGAGACGGTCGGTATTCTGGGTAAAACTGAACAGGTCGGTACCGATTTCCAGGAGGGCTACGATTTGGTTGTCTGAATCATATATCGGACCGACGGCATAGAGGAAGCTGCCGGAAATGTCTTCCACCTGCTCGAAAACCACTTCCCCGTCGTTGGCCATGCGATACACGCTCTGGGGATCATCGTACCAGTTAAAGGGGTGGCGCATGCCGATACGGTTGTTCAGGTACATAAAGCCGTAGAGAGTCTCATCGAGGACCTGATAAACGGCGAAGTACAGCCCTTCGTTCCAGCGGTCGCTGTTGTAATTCAGTGCCCGCCGCAGGTTATCGCGGATCTCCCGGTAATCATCGTTCATATAGTCGCTCACCGTCTGTACCGTATGAAACAGGTCGCCGTCGATGCTCTGGCTCACGGTCTGGGTCAGGGCGAGAATATTGTTCACATTACCCCGCTCGTATTCGACCTTGAAATTTTCCAGCAGGATGGTTGAAATAATAAAGATCCCTCCGGCCATAAGAGGTACGATAATAAGAAGCTGCTTGAGAATCAGGGAGAGCCGCCGATTCAGCACGGATAGGTAAAAGGCGATGATCAGCATCGCCGAGGAAGCGATGATCAGGACCAGGGAAAGCCACCAGAGTACCCGGAGCAAGGTCCAGGCCCCGGGGACGCTGAAGTAGGTAACGTGATCGGAGATCGCGTCGTCGGAATAGCGGTACATGCCGAAATCATACGGCGCGACGAAGCCCGTCGGTGCCGAACCCAGACGGTAGTAAAAAAAAGGCTCGTCGGAATAGCCGGCCGCTGAGAGAATTTCCCTATCGAGTACCGGGACGAACTCCGCGGCAATCGGAAGTTCGGTCAGGACGGAGGACGACTCTATGGCCACGATACGCTGTCCGATGAGATCAGACAGGTAAATTCGGCCGTCGCCGGCAATCGCCATATCCCAGAATTGGAATGGCGGCACCTCGGGTCGGTAATAGTCCACCGATATCTCATCTTCTCGCAGATCAAGCAGAACCTGACCGCCGGGACCGCGGAAATCGATGCGCCGAAGATCCCCGTAGATGTCTCCCCGGATAAGATGGCCACGTTTGTCCAGAATCAGGAATTGTTCGGTATCCAGCCATTCGATGTCGGCGACGTAGGCATTTGCATCCAGGAAGTAGGTCTCGCCGAGAATTTCGGTGGTTTCCCGGTTCAGGGATTTTCTGATGAATTGAATCCCGCTGTTATCCACCAGGAAGAAATACAAATACCCTCGCTGTATCCGTGGGGAAAAAATCTCTCCTCTCTGTACCAGCTCAGCGCGACGGTCATCGTATTCCCTTCGGTAAAACGTCCGCATCAGCCGGCCCGTGCCGCTGTATTCGAGGATCTCTTCCCTTCTGAGAAACATGCCGTTGGTGTCCAGTACATAGTTCAGCAGGAAAAATCCGTCGCCGTCGGAGACGATGACCTGGTCTGCATAGAAGAACCGTCCCTCGTCCCGGCTCCCGCCTTCGATCTGGGTGATGATGTTGCCTTGCCTGTCGGCTACGCTCACCCGGCGAAGGCTGTTGTCGATTACATAGTAATTACCCTGATCATCCTGAGCTGCGAATTGAGGATAGTCCAGTTCCTGGTCCCGGGCCAACGGGTTTTCCAAAGCCCGATGAGAACTGAGCACCAGGCCAGCGATCGAAAGAATAAAAACCGGTATTCCAATGCGCCATAAGAGCTTTTGCATCATAGTTGCGCTTCCTCTTTTAACCGCGACGAGGCTCTACGCCCGGTCGCCTTTATGCCTGACAAGCAGGACGTAGGGCAGGCTTAAACCGATGACCAGGATACCCAGGAGCATCAGACCGGAACGCTGTCCCAGAACCAGCACGGCGGCGAACACCATAGGGCCGATGGTTTCACCGATCTTGCCGAACAGCTCGAAGTAACCGGTCGCCCGGTCTTCGCCGGCGCTGACAACTGCCTTCTCATGGAAGAATAATCCGTTCTGGGCCCCGACGGCGAAGCCTTCGGTCAGTCCCATGAAAATCAGCACCAGGGCGGCGGTGAGCATATTCCCGCTCAATCCCGCGAAAACCAGCGCAAGGCCCCAGAACACCGAGCCCAGTATGCTGCCCCAATAATCGCCGAAGCGCTTATGGACGAATCGGGCCAACGGCGGACCGAGGTATACGATGAACAGACCGTTCATGATCATAAAGCGGCCGATTTCGGGAGTAGACAGGCCCTGAGCCTCGCCGAACAGCGGGAAATAAAATCCGATGTATGAGGCGGCCACGTAAGTGGGCAGCACCAGCAAAATAAAATAGAGCCACAACCTGGGGCTTTTGATCAATGAAAGGATCGCCGAGGTATTTCCCAGCTGTTTCATGGCGGGAGCCTTGTAGAAGTATTTGGTTTCGCGATACAGGGCGAAGAAAATCATGGCGGTGACCGCCATCAGTGCCAGGCCCACAAGGAACACCGTGCGGTACCCTATGATGGCCGCCAGTGACGCGCCGAGGACCAATCCCACATTTATACCGGCGATCATGCCCGAATAGAAATTGGAATATGCGGCGTTTCGTTTATCCCTCCGGCCTTCGAGATTTATAAAGCTTCTCAGGGCAATGTAACCCATCCCCGAACCGAGACCCGTGAGAGCCCTGGCACCGAGGAAAAGCCCGAGATTCCCGGAAATGGCCGAAAGCAGCAGGCCTCCGGCGCCGACCAGCAGGGATATGGAAAAGATCGGTTTCCATCCAACCCGCTGGGTAAGGAATCCGGTGAATACCGTGGCGATACCGAACATCGCCATTTCAATCGAAAGAGGCAGGGCGATGACCACGTCCCGGCTGAATCCGGGAATCGCCTGGTACAGGTCCCTGCTTAAAAGCGGCAGGAAGGCTATGGAAAAGCTCACCGCGGTGAAGAAGAGGAATACCAGCGGCCTGGCCAGATCACCGTCGCTGAAACCCCGGTCGGCATCGCTGAGGGGCACTCGGGCTTTGCGCCGTTCCCGGATGAGGTTGCCCAACACGGTTATTTCCACCAGCAGGAGCATGAGAACGATCCAGAGGGTTACCAGTTCCCAAACCAGGTCCCTGATAAGCCTCTGGTTTTCAAGGGTCAGGGTATACAGATCGGTGCCGGTCTCGAATAAACCCACCACTTCGCCATCGCTGTTGTATATCGGCCCGACTCCATAAATCCAGTCTCCGGAAATGTCGGTAATCATTTCGCTGGCGATCTTCCCCTGGGAAGCCAGGTCATACACACCGGGATCCTCTTCTCCGCCGAGCCAGTCGAAGGGATGATACATGCCGATGGCGCCGTTCATATACATAAAACCGTAGAGCCGTTCATCGATGATCCGATACAGGGCGAAATAGTAGCCCCTGTTCCAGTCATCCCGATTCTGATTAAACGCGTCCAGCAGATCCTGCCGGATGGTGAGGTAGGCATCGTTACCGAAATCATCCTGGGAATCGATGCTCTCGAATTCGTCACCGTCGATTACCAGGGGGAATACCTGAATCATCTGCTGGATGCGATTGAAAATCACATCAGTGTAGCGGCCGTTGAAGTTCTCGATGAGGAGAAATGAGCTCAGGCCGCCGACGATGGCCACCAGGGCCACCACGGCCAGCGCGCTTACCAGTACCGGGGGAAGATGCCGCTGCATGACCCGGTCGTATATCAGCCAGATGCCCCATACAAGGGAAATAAGCAGGCCGGCGGCAGCCAGCCACCAAACAAGCGTCAGTATCCGAACCGACAGCGGCAGCGCCGCCGAATCGAGAAAGCGCAGATCGCCGTCGGCTTCGAGGACGACCAGGCCTTCATCCACCGGGACGTACAGCTCTCCGTCTGAACTCACATCCATGCGGTAATAATCGTAGGGATACAGGTCAGGCAAATCCGCCGCTGAGGCAACCAGATCCCGGTCGACGATTACCTGGCCGTCAATATTTTTCACCGAGCGGGCTTCCAGATCGATAAAATACAGCTCGCCATCCGGGGTCTCGTCCAGCTCCCAGGGCACTACCCGATCGCCGGTTTCGGCGCTGATTGCAGCGGCATCATAGAGCAGCGCATGATCGCCGTCGGGAGAAAGCGCGAGGATTCGCCCGTCCCTCAGACTTGCTGCGGTTCGGCCCCTGCCGATGCTGACGTCGGCGATATTCAAAATCGCGTTTTCCAGGGGATAGCGGGCGATGGTCTCCGGTTCTGCCGAACCCCGGCCGTCCCCTGGATTCAGTAGGATCCGGCGGATTTCAAGTCCGTCGGGGACGAGGATCGCGAAATCCAGGGCCCTGCTTCCCGCCGGTTCCATGGCGATAATCCGGGTGCGCTGCACCAGGCTGGGATCGTGGTGCCCTTCGGGATAATCGATGCGGAGAAGCTCCCCTTCGGGGTTGCCGTCAGCGCCATACATAAGGATCCGCTCGCGAAGTGCGTAGAAGCCTTTTTCATCCCGCAGTTCATCCAGGAGGAACAGCCGACCGTCATCGCCGGCGGCTATTTGCGTAGCATAGAAAAAGGAGCTGCCGTCCCTGACCCCGCCCTGAATGACATAGCGGTTATTTCCGTCGGGGGATACCTTCGAAACCCTTCGAAGTGAGGTGTCGATCACATAGCTGTTGCCGTCGCTGTCGCCGGTGGCGTAGACCGGATAATCATAATACAAGCTGCTTTGGAACGGATTGGAAAAAGAATAATCCGGCAGCAGCAGCAGGCCCGCCACCGAGAGGGCAAGCAGCAGCAGCACGGGGACAAAACCCCTCAGTTTGTTCATACTATCTCCCGTCAAGCCGACCGGGCAGCAGATACCGGGGCGGCGATATTCAACGAAGCTAACTGCTTTTATTCTAAGGGATTTTCCCCCCGACTTGCCAATGAGAGGGTAAAGCTTTAGATTTGCATTCATCATGAAGACGACAGAAGCGCCTCTGGGGCGATTGTGGAAGTATCTCAAACCGAAACGGCGCCGTCTGGCTGCAGCCAGCGCCTTTTCCGTGGCAAATAAGCTGTTCGACCTTGCGCCGCCGGCGCTTATCGGATTCGCCATCGATGTGGTGGTGAACGGCGAGGACAGCTTTCTGGCGGGGCTCGGGATTTCCGATCCGGCGGATCAGCTGATTCTGCTGGCGGTGATCACTGCGGTGGTATGGATTTTCGAGTCGATATTCGAATATCTGTTCTCGGTGGCATGGAAAAACCTGGCTCAGCAGACCCAGCACGATATCAGGACGGACGCGTATCGCCATCTGCAGAACCAGCGATTCGCCTACTTCGAAGACAAAAGCACCGGCCAGTTGATCACGGTCCTCAACGATGATGTGAACCAGCTCGAGCGCTTCCTCGACGTCGGTGCCAACGATATCATCCAGGTGCTGACCACCATCGCCGTGATCGGCGGAATGTATCTCATCGTCGCCCCGGGCGTCGGGTGGATCGCCGTGCTACCCATCCCGGTGATCGTCTGGGCATCGGTATGGTTCCAGAAATACCTGGAACCCCGCTACCGCAAAGTCCGGGATGCCGCCGGAGATATCAGCAGCCAGCTGGCAAATAACATCCAGGGCATGGCCACCATAAAAAGTTACGGCACCGAGGAACTGGAAAATCGCCGGGTCACCGGGCTTTCCGACGGCTACCGAGCGGCGAACGTCTCCACCATCAAGCTGTCCAGCGCGTTTATACCCATGATCCGTATGATTATCCTGGCCAGCTTCCTGGCAATCATGCTTATGGCTGGTTTCCAGGCCCTCTCCGGGGCCTTGGCGGTGGGTCTGTACAGCATGATGATTTACATCGTTCAACGACTGCTGTGGCCGTTGACCCGGCTCGGCCAGACCTTCGATCTGTACCAGCGCGCAATGGCCAGCGTGAACCGTATCATGTCATTGCTGGAAGTCGAAGAACATTTGCCCGATGGGGAAATCGCCCTGCCGCCCCAATCGGCCCGCGGCCACTTCCAGGTGCAAAATGTTGACTTTTCCTACGCCTCTGGAGAGGAGGTTCTGAAGAATCTCAGCCTGGAAGTCCAACCTGGCTGGACAGTAGGTATCGTCGGGGCCACCGGAGCGGGAAAAACGAGCCTTATCAAGCTTCTTTTGCGGCTATACGATGTGAGTTCCGGTGAAATCCGGCTGGACGGGGCTGATCTGCGGAAGTACCGCCTGGGAGATCTGGCCCGATCTATCGCCCTGGTCAGCCAGGACGTATTCCTGTTCCATGGGAGCGTGAGGGAGAATATCGCCTACGGCAGCCCCGGCGCTTCCCATAAACAAATCGTGGCCGCCGCAAAGCTGGCGGAGGCCGATGAATTCATCCGGGAATTCCACCAGGGCTACGACACCATCGTCGGCGAGCGGGGTAAAAAACTGTCGGGAGGCCAGCGCCAGCGTATCAGCATAGCCCGGGCCCTGCTCAAAGACGCCCCAATCCTCATCCTCGACGAAGCCACCAGCAGCGTGGACAACGAGACTGAAGCGGCCATTCAGAAGAGCCTGGCCCGGATAGCCCACAGCCGCACCACCATCGTCATTGCCCACCGACTGAGCACCATCCGCCATACCGACCGCATCTTCGTACTCTCCGGGGGCGCGCTCGCCGAGGAAGGGACTCACGAAGAGCTGATAGGCTTACAGGGCATTTACGAAGCGCTCTGGCGGGTCCAAAGCGGAGAAGCGGTGCTTCAGAAGTGAAGCCGTATGCCGGCCATCGGGCCGGCGTACGATACTGTGAGCTCGCCGGCGCTGTTGGTAATCCCCCACCAGCGATATCCTCCGAACACCTCAATCCGCTCGAAGATCAGGCCGAGCTGCGCGTCGCTTTCGATAACATTAAAACCGTCGAATATCTGTATACCGGCCCGGTACTGAATGCCTATGGGCCGTGCAGGAAACGAGCGAATCTCCCCGCCGAAATGCAGACCGTCCTCGTTCAGAATTCCCCGCCAGGCGTCGTACTGGAGAAACACGCTCAAGGAAAACGGGTCCGACTGAAAGAGTGAAAAACTGCCCCCCAGGCGATAGCCGTAGAATACATCGCTGCCGTCGGTGATGGTCCAGGTATCGAAATAGGGACCGAAGAAACGGTACAGGTGCCCGCGGAAGGTCAGCCAGCTGCCGAAGCCCAGGTTTTCCAGGTACACACCCTGGGCATCCAGGGCGAACCACTGATCCCGGTATCCGTTGGTTCGATAATGCTCTTCCCAACCGGGAACCGGTTCCGCCCATTTGATATAGCCCGATGGAGAGTAGGGATATGCTCCGTAGGTAGTGGTGGTATTGTTCACCACCCAGATGAATTGGAGTATCTCAAGGACGATGCGGGCAACAATGCTGCCCTCCCCGTCCTCGCCGTCTTCATAGGATCCGGAGTTTTGAATTTCATCATCTTTTTCATCACGCCGCTCTTCTTCACTTTGCTCTTTGGTATCCTCGACATCGTCTTTGAAGTCGGATAAATCGGCGTGAATCTCTGCGGGGTCAAACAGGCTCAAACACAGCAATGCGAGAATCGATGTCCGCAGTTTCTTCATAACTTACCTCCGGGACCATATTCGGCAACTATTACAGTATAGCCCAAAAAAAACCGCGGAACCTCAGCTGGGAGTTTCCGCGGCATATCCTTCGGCCCGTGATTCCGGCCGATGAATTATCAGGAGTTCTTCACGAAGTTCCGCAATCCGGTGTGGAGGATTCCGCCGTTGCGGTAATACTGCACTTCCACCGAACTGTCGATACGGCAGATCGCTTTGAACTCGGTTTTGCTGCCGTCGGAGCCGAGCGCTTCGACCTGAATCAGTTCCTTGGGCTTGACCTGATCGCCGATGTGGATGGTGAAATGCTCGTCACCCTTCAGCCCCAGGCTTTCGGCGCTTTCGCCGGGCTGGTACATCAGGGGCAGTACGCCCATGCCGATGAGATTGCTTCGGTGGATCCGCTCGAAGCTCTCGGCGATGACGGCTTTTACGCCCAGCAGGTACACCCCTTTGGCAGCCCAGTCGCGACTGGAACCCATGCCGTAATCCTTGCCGGCAAGGACGATGGAGGGGGTTCCCGATTCCTTGTACTTGAGGCTGGCCTCGTAGATGCTCATCTGTTCGCCGCTGGGATGATGAACCGTCCAGCTGCCTTCGGTTCCCGGCGCCAGCTGGTTACGCAGCCGGATATTTGCAAAGGTCCCCCGGGTCATGATGCGGTCGTTACCCCGGCGGCTGCCGTAGGAATTGAAATCGAAGCGTTTCACGCCCTTTTCCCCCAGGTACTTGCCGGCGGGGCTGTCCGGAGCGATTACACCTGCGGGGCTGATATGGTCGGTGGTTACCGAATCGGCGACCTTCACCAGTACCCGGGCACCGTGGATCGCCTCGATGGGCTTAACCTCGATAGGCATATCGACGAAGAAGGGAGGTTCCTGGATGTATGTGGATTCTTCTTTCCAGCCGTAGACCTGAGAAGAGGTGAGCTCGATTTTGTTCCACTCGGGATTGCTCTCTTCGATGCCGCCGTAGCTTTTGCGGAAGGCTTCTCGGTCCATGGCCTTCGACACGTACTCGGTCAGCTCTTCATTGCTGGGCCAGATATCCTTGAGATATACGTCCTGCCCGTCTTTTCCGGTACCGATGGGATCAGTGTCGAGATTGACGTTCATGTTGCCCGCAATCGCATAGGCAACGCAGAGCGGGGGCGAAGCCAGGAAATTCGCGCGGGTGTTGGGATTCACCCGGCCCTCGAAGTTCCGGTTTCCCGAAAGAACCGCTGCAGCCACCAGGCCGTTGTCCTCGATTGCCGCGGAGATTTCCTCCGGCAGCGGGCCGGAGTTCCCGATACAGGTGGTGCATCCGTAGCCCACCAGATGAAAACCCAGCTCTTCGAGGTAAGGCATAAGACCGGCGGTTTTCAGGTAATCGGTAACCACCACCGAGCCCGGCGCGAATGATGTTTTTACAAAGGGCTTGCTCTTGAGCCCGAGCTCTACCGCCTTCTTGGCAAGCAGGCCGGCGCCCATGAGCACCGAAGGATTCGAAGTGTTGGTGCAGCTGGTGATTGAGGCTATCACCACATCGCCGTGGGTCAGTTCGGTCTCCTCGCCGCTGGCCAGTTTCACCTTGACTTTGGTGCTTAACTTATCAGCGGGCTCTTCGAAACCACCGTCCTTGATGCTGGCGCTCATCAATTCGCCGAATTTCGGCGCAACGTCTTTCAACTCGATGCGGTCCTGGGGACGCTTGGGTCCGGCGATGGCCGGAACGATGCTGCCCAGATCCAGTTCAAGAACCGCTTCATAGGCCGCCTCAGTCGGGCTTCCGTCC
>CAWZYW010000055.1:0-9797 GCA_963966255.1 uncultured Salinispira sp.
TCTGCGGCATCCCCAAAGGCACGGTAGACAGTAATCTGTACAGCATCAGCCGTCGCATCGGAGAGAACCAGGCAAAGCGTCGGGATTCGGTAAGCGGTTTGCAGAGAAGGCCGCTCAGGAGACTGCTTGAGTAAAGAGCTTCCCTGCCATATGCTGGCAGCATGCAAATACTCATGGCCAGCAATAATCAGCACAAGCTCATAGAGCTCAGGGATATTCTCAGGGACACGGAAATCATCCCAGCCGGGCTTCTGTTCCCGGATTTCGACCCCGAAGAAACCGGGACCAGTTTCCTCGAAAACAGCCTGATCAAGGCGAAAGCTCTCTACAGCTTGCTTCACAGTCCGGAAGGTTTAAAGGCCTATCGACGGCTCAGTGATGCAAAGCCGCTGCCTGTGGTGATGGCCGATGATTCGGGTCTATACGTCGATGCCCTCGGGGGTGAGCCGGGGATTTACTCTTCCCGCTTCGGTCACGAGTCAGCTGGTCGCCCCCTGTCCCCCGGCGAGCAGAATGATTTGCTCCTGGAGAAGTTACGGGGAGAAAATCGGCGAAGCGCCCGGTACATATGCTGCATGAGCCTTATTATCGATGAGCACCGCGTCTTCACCGCTCAGGAGAGCTGGGAAGGCGAGATCGCAGAATCCCCTTCAGATGCCCGGGGCGGCTTCGGCTACGATCCGATATTTTATCTGCCCGGGAGAGGATGCACCGTTGCCGACATCCCGGCTGCGGAGAAGGCGGCGAGCAGTCATCGCGGAAAGGCGACCAGGATCATCCAAAGCATCATCGCAGGTCTCCAGGTAAAATAATCCTTGCCAAATCCACCATGGATTCGTACCCTGAAACAATAGTCAATCCAATGATCCCCGAAAAAATAAGGAGCTCATATGAGTATCAACCCCACCCGTGTACGCAGCGACGTCCCGAAGGATGAACGCTGGAACCTTTCGGCGCTGTTTACCGGACCGGCCGAATGGGAGGCTGCCCTGAAGAACCTTCAGGAGTCCCATGAAGAAATCAGCAGTTATGCAGGCACATTGGGCGAATCCGCCGACAATCTCCTGAAATGCCTGAAGAAATATTTCGAACTGGAAGAACAGGCCGAGCGCCTGGGATATTACGCATTCCTGAGAGTCGCTGAGGACCAGGGCGATTCAGATGCCCAGTCGCGCCAGGGCCGATTTATGCAGGTGGCCAGCAAGGTGGAAGCGGCCACCAGCTTCATCGCCCCTGAAATCCAGACGATTCCCGCCGATACCATCGAAGAATGGATCAAGCGCGATGATTTCGCCGATTTCCGCATTTATCTGACCAAACTCCTTCGCTACAAGCCCCATATCCTCAGCGACAAGGAAGAGAAACTGCTTGCCATGCAGGGAGAAAGCAATCAGACTCCATCGAAGGCATTCAACGCCCTGCTTGATGTGGACATCGATTTCGGCATGATCGATACCCCCGAAGGCCCGAAACCCCTGACCAACAGCACCCTGGCGAGTTTTATGCAGAATCCCGACCGGGATCTGCGGAAAAAAGCCTTCGAGCAGTACCACGGTAAACTGGTGGAGCACCGGAATACCATCGCAAGCCTCTACGCCGGCAGCATCAATCAGGATATCTATCAGGCCCGGGTGCGCAATTATTCCTCCAGCCTCGAAGCGGCCCTGTTTCCCGATAACGTTGATCCCAGCGTGTACCACAATCTGGTGAAAACCATCAGCGACAACCTGTCCCTGCTGCACAAGTATTATGAGATCCGGAAGCGAGTATTGAAAATCGATGATTTCTCGCTGATCGATACCCGTGTTCCCCTGGTGGGTGATGTGACCATGCACCACAGCTATGATCAGGCCGTAGAACTCATCGGCAAGGCACTGGCTCCCCTGGGCGAAGAATACACCGAGGTGATCGGCAAGGGCCTGAAAGGCGGACCTGACGGCGGCTGGGTGGATAAATACGAGAACAAGGGGAAGCGAAGCGGGGCGTTCAGCGCCGGCAGCTTTCACGGAGAGCCGTACATCCTTATGAATTTCAAGGAGGACCTGCTCCGCGATGTATTCACTCTGGCCCATGAGGGCGGGCATTCCATGCACTCCTGGTACTCCTCGAAGAGCAACCCCTTCCCTCACTACAATTACACCATATTCGAGGCTGAGGTGGCTTCGACCTTCAACGAACAGCTGCTGTTCACTTATATGATGAAGAAGAACAGTGACCCGAAGCTGCAGGCCTATCTCATCAACAAGCAGATCGACGATATGATCGGCACCATTTTCCGCCAGACCATGTTCGCCGAATACGAACTGAGATGCCACGAGCTGGTCGAGTCCGGCCAGGCCATGACCGTACAAAGTTTCCGTGAAGAATACCTCAAGCTGCTTAAAAAATACTTCGGACCGGCGGTAGCCCTCCCCGAGGTGGCGGATATGGAGGGATTGCGAATCCCCCACTTCTACCGGGCCTTCTACGTGTACAAGTATGCAACCGGCCTGAGCGCCGCCATCGCCCTGAGCCAGAGGGTATTAAACGGCGGCGACGCGGAGCGGGATGATTACTTTAATTTCCTGAAATCGGGCGGCAGCCGCTTCCCCATCGACGCGCTGAAGGTCGCCGGAGTGGATATGTCGAAGCCCGAGCCCGTGGAAAACGCCATGAAGCGTTTCGGCGAGCTGGTGGATCAGCTCGACGGGCTGCTCGCATAGGGAACAATGATCAAAGCTCTGCTATTCGATATGGACGGTACCCTGGCTGATAATATGGGCTATCATGCCAGGGCCTGGATCGAGTTCCTCCGGCGAAACGGAGTCATTCTGCCCGATGCCCAGGCCCAGCGACGAATCCAGGGTACCATTGGCGAGGTAATCGCTCGCTTTTTCCCGGAGGTAACAAGCCCTGAGCAGGTGCATCGCCTCGGGCAGGAGAAAGAGCGGTTATACCGGGAACTATATAGCCCCCAACTCGCTGAGATCCCCGGACTCACTATTTTCTTGAATAAAGCCCGCAGCCGCGGATTGCATATTGGCCTGGCAACCATGGGAGACCAGCCGAACATCGACTTCATTCTGGACGGTCTGGGCATCAGAACCTGTTTCGATGTGATTACCGGAAGTGAGCAGATCAGCAACGGAAAACCCGATCCCGAGATATTCAAGTTGACCCTGGACCGGCTCGGCGCAACGACAGAAGAATGCGTCATTTTCGAAGACTCATATGCAGGCATCGAAGCGGCCCGGCGCCTGGGCGCCCGGGTAATCGGTATTGAAAGCACCCATAGCCGGACAGAACTGATCGAATCCGGATGCCCGGAAACCATTACAGACTACCGGGAACTTTCATTGGACGATCTGCTGCAGGGATAAAGCACGGCCCATGTTCTGGCTCACGGCGAAGCTACTGAATTTTTCCGGTTGACACAATTTGCGAGCTTCGATATTATCACGCTTACGTTTTGCGAGGGCGGTTTCCTCCGCCGGAGTATGCAAAGCCAACCACCCGCGGCGGTGGCGGAATTGGTAGACGCGCTAGCTTGAGGGGCTAGTGTCCGTTAGGACGTGCTGGTTCAAGTCCAGTTCGCCGCAAAAAAGAGCAATTCGGATTTATCCGGATTGCTCTTTTTTTGTGTCTGCAAAGAGAACTGGACTTGAAACGTAGGAGCGGCGCGACCGAATAGGGAGCGCAAATCGACAGGACGTCGATTTAGCGACGGAGGCGGGTCGGAACCTCGAGGCACGATGCCGAGAGGTGGAGACCAGGTCCAGTTCGCCGCATCAACAATGCTTTCAGATCCGATGGATCTGGAAGCTTTTTTATTTGGTAATTATCTTGAAGTGCTCCGAAAACAGCTGATTTTTCTCCTGTATCTTGTTTCGCAGCCGCCATTTCGGGCCGGTCGTTTTGGTTCGAAGCGGATCTCTATCCCTAACTCATTCCGGTCATAGGAATTATTCAGGGAAAATCAGCTGTTTTCGGAGCACCATGTAATTATCTGGACTTGAAACGAAGCTCTGGCGAAGCACAGTCCTGTCCCCGCTGCTCAATCCCGCTATAATATAATCCTATAAGCATAAACGATTCTTCGCTGACCGTGCTTATGCCGAAGAGGAACTTCGATGGATTACATAATGGTCGATGTTGAAACTGATGGTCCGATTCCCGGAGATTATTCAATGCTTTCGCTCGGCGCAGTGCGGATATCCAATAATTCCCTGGTAGATTCTGTCTATTTGCAGTTTCAACCGATTTCTGACAGATTCAATAAGAGTGCACTGGATGTGTGCGGGTTCACCCGGGAACAGACAATGTCTTTCCCTTCCGCAGCGGAAAGTACCGTACAATTCCATGACTGGCTTGCCGGCAATGCTTCACCGATGCGTTTTGTGTCTGACAACAACGGATTCGACTGGATGTTTACCTGCTGGTACCTTATTCATTTCACGGGGTCTAATCCGCTGGGCTACACCTCGATGAATTTGGGCTCATTTTACAAGGGGCTGATCGGTGACCTGTCAAAGAACTTCAAACATCTGAGGGAGACCGAACATTCTCACAACGCGCTGGATGACGCCACGGGTAATGCGGAAGCGTTTCTTCGAATGCTGCATGACCACGATGTTTCATTTTCGTAGTGCATAATGGAAAATTTAATTTCCTGAAGATCGCCGTTACAATCCGCTCAATTCGATAGTTCTTTTAAAGGAAGCCATGAACATCAGTGCCCGGGCCAGTCGCAACATCAGGCTCTTCTACGTATATAACTTCTTCCAGGATTTCCGGCCCTACGCTCCGCTGGGTATCCTGTATTTCGCCGAGGTAAGCGGCAGCTTTACCGGAGGCATGGCGGTATTCGGCATAATAACCATAAGCGCCGCCATCCTTGAGCTGCCTCTGGGGGTGGTGTCGGACCTGATCGGCCGCCGTTTCACCCTGCTCGCAGGGTCATTTTTCAGCGCATTGTCCCTGATCGGGTTTGCCCTGAGCACTTCCTACTGGATGCTGGTTGCAGGGGCGATCTGCGCCGGCGTTGCCGGGGCAATGTTCAGCGGGAACAACGATGCCCTGCTCCACGACAGCGTCAAGGCCGTCGGCCGGGAAGCGGAATTCCACGATTACCTGGGCCGCACGGCAAGCATGTTCCAGATCGCCCTGGCGACTTCCGCGATAATCGGCGGTTTCATCGGTAATTTCTCCCTGCGCCTGCTTATGTTCATATCGGTGATCCCCCAGGTAGTAACCTTACTTGTCAGCTTCTTTTTCTTCGATATCCCCGCAGCTGAATCCGGAGAACCGGATCAACGGGCAAATCCGTTTCTCCACCTGGGCAAGTCTTTGAAACTTTTCGCACAAAATCCTGCCCTTCGGCGGATCAGCATTGCCAGTGCCTGGAGCAACGCCTTCGGCGAAGGGGGATATCAGTTCCAGGCGGCGTTTATTGCCGGCATCTGGCCGGTGTGGGCAATCGGTATTGCGAAAACCCTGGGAAATGTCAGCGCCGCAATCAGCTTTCGCTTCAGCGGCGCTGTCATCAAGCGCTTCGGTATGCTGCGATCCTCCCTGTTCGGCAGGATATACGGCAGGATCCTCATGACGGTGGCGGTAACCTGGGTCACCAGGGTTTCGCCGCTACTGATGAGCCTCGGGGGCCTGATGTTCAGAGTACAGTCCGTCGCCGACGGGGCGCTGATGCACCGGGAATACAGCGACGAGCAGCGGGCCACCATGGGTTCCATCAGTTCACTGTTGGGGAGTGTGTTTTTCGCCCTGGCAAGCGTGCTGATCGGATTCATGGCGGACCGGTTCAGCCCACGGCTTTCCTTCCTGTTTATCCAGCTGCTGATGGTACCACCGATAATCATCCTTGGATTCCAGCACCGTCTGAACGCAAAAAGCGGTAAAACCTCGATTAATTGACCAACTTCCGCTGATTTCAATCGTTTAAAGTATAGTCAGATGAATATGGAACGGATGGTCCGGCAATATTACCAAGCAGTCTACTCCTATTGCATGACCATCCTGCTGAACCGGGAGATGGCCGAGGATGCTACCCAGGATGTGTTTATCAAAATTCAGGATCGCTATTTCACGGGGCTGCAGGTGCCGGACAAGAAGGCCTGGTTCCTCACCGTCGCCAGGAACCACTGCTACGATGTGCTGCGGCGGGAGAATCGAATACAAAGCGATGGAGAGATGGATGAATCGATTCCTTCGCAGCAGTTCTCCCCCGAGGCTCTGGTGCTGCGCAATGAAGAACGGGATCTGGTGCGGGAGGGTCTATCGCAGCTCACTATCGAAGACAGGGAATTGATTGTTCTTCGGGATTTCAACGGCCTGAGCTATCGCGAGGTCGCCGGACAGCTCGGCATCAGCGCCAAGACCGTGAAATGGAAGCTGTTCAATGCCAGACGGCGACTGGCCTGTCTCATTGGAGAGGAGCATGGATAAGCAAACGCATAGGGTCATGATGCGGCGGATCAACGCAAGCGGCTTTCTCTCACCCAGAGAGGCTCACAAGGCGGAACTGATTGCGCTATTGAAACAGCGCACCCGCAGGCAGCCGGAACGCAACAGAGAAACCGTCCACGAGCTGAACTTTCTGCGGGGTTTCAAATTTGCACTGAGCGCGGCAGCGCTGATGCTTGTTTTGTTGCTCATCGATCTCCCGCGGACAGGGGCATCAGGTCTTATCAGCCACCGGGAAAGCAGTCTCGAAGTGTATCGGGTCATCGGGGAGATCGTCGGAGATACCTCCATTGGCAAGGAAATACGCATCGCCGCGGATGCATGGCGCAACAATGAGGAGCGTTAAGATGAAATCAAACTGGATAAAAATCCTGTATATTCTGGCCGCAGTAGCCTGCGTAATCGCCGGGGTTCTCCTTCAAAATGCCCGATTGATGTTATTTCTTTTCCCTGAGGCACAGATAGCAATTCTCATGGTCACGGGGGCGCTGTTTTACTTCAATGCGGGCTACCGTGAATCGGGCCTGATCGTTTTCGATGCCCTTTCCGCTCCGAAAAGCGGCGAAAGGCGCATAATTAGGTATCAACGGGATCTGGAGATTCTCAGCTCAGTAAGCAGGCAGCTCTATGTTTTCGAGATCGCCCTGTTTGTATTCGCACTGATCCTCTTTCTGGCCAACGTGCTCGATGTATCGACGGTCTCGGTATCAGTAGCCCTGGGATGGATATCCCTGTGGACGGTCCTGATGATACGGCTGCTGGTCCTGGTACCTATGCAATTGAGCATTTCCAGAAACATCGTGGCCTCGACTCAAGACCCGATTGAAAGCGGTAAATCCGCCTGGAATAAAAATGCAATCCGACGGCTCGCCGTTTTACTTGCCCTGCTCTCCCTCATTCCCCTGGCGATCTGGAGAAATGACGCCTACGGATCCCGGATCGACCAATTCCTGGAACCTGCGACCTTCCTGGTCCTATTTGGCCTGATATTGTTCCCCGCATTCGCCGGCTTGGGTTTTTCCGGCACATTTCAAACATTCGGCAGAAGCTTCGAAGATGAAGCGCCGTCCGGGGCCACCGCGGCATACCGTGGAACAACCATGTGCATGCTGGGCAAATTATCCGTAGAAGCGGGCATAGCCGGACTTATTACCAAGATAATCATCATGCTCGGGAACCTGGGGGATTCGACATCAATTCTCTATGAACTGTCGAAGGGTTTTGTTGCCTTGTTCGCGGGGATACTCCTCGCTTCGATCTACTTCTTTCCCTTCGCCGGCCGCTGGAACGCTATGGCAAGAAAAGATTCCCCGGGAAGAAGGCCCGTGAATACTCATCGGGTGTGCGATGCGGATATCATGAACCTGCTTTGACCTGGCTGGTCATGAGGGCAGCCTTGCCAGCGACTTCCGGAGCCGGCTGCCCTATTCGGCGGATTTTTCCTTTTTGTGGATGGTGAAGCGGCTGGAATCAAAGCGGTCGCTGCCGAGCCAAAGATCAATCTGGGTGCCGCCGGAGGTCCGGCTCACATCGCCCTTTTTTATCTGCCAGCCGATAAGCTGGAGCCGGGCGGCGCCCACAAGGTCGCTGCCGCCCATGGACCCGTAGTAGTCCGCCAGCTCCGGCCGGGCACCGGCATTGAGGGCGGCGTGGATATCTTCCAGCTCCTCATCGCTTCTGACATTGTTGTCGATAACGCAGAGGTGCAGGCCGTCCTCCTCCTGATGGAGGGAGATGACCATGCGCCCGGGATTGCCTTCAAGAATGAAGCTCGATACCGTGCTGACCAGGTGGGTGATAAACTCCCGTTGTTTCATGCTGCCTCCATAGCGGCGCTACTCCCGGTTAGCCCGGAACCACTGTATTACCGCAACAAACAGGGTAGCTGTCAAGCCTCCGGCAAAACCGTTGTTGTAGAGATTCAGGCCACCATGCCAGGCCGCGGTCTGCTCCACCATAACCAGGTGGGTCATCCCGGCAAGAAATCCGATGATCATGCCGAACTCGCCGCTCAAGGGGGCCAGGGTCGTGGAGAAAATCAGCGCCAGAACCGGTCCCGGAGCGGTCAATGACTTCCCTGAAAGCAAGGTAGCGGCTGCCACCCCGAGCATAACGGGGACAGAGTTCTTCACATGCTTTCCGAAAGTTCCGAACCCCACCAGGGTGAAAACCGCACCGATGACCGGGCCGTTGAAGTCGGCGCCGACCACCGCCAGGTAAACCGAGGCGATGAGCCCCAATATTCCGGCATTTATCAACGCCGCCGGATCGCGTCCCAAATCCATAAAGTCGGAGGGCAGGCGACCGCTCATCCGGTAAATCTTCCTGAATTGCTGAGGCAGCTGCTCGCGGCTTTTTGGTGTCGCCATCCAAAGCCCCGCCGCAATCAGCACTACGGAGAGCACGAAGGGCGTTGCGATCAGGACCGGATCGGGGTTGCTGTTCCACAGCACTTCGATGGCCATGTCGGCGTTTGCCGCCCGCTTGATGGATGCTGCGAACAGCGACAGGAAACCCACGGTAAGTCCAATGTTGTACAGGTTGAATCCTTCGTGCATGCGCAACATGGCCATTGCTGCGGAGGGAAGCACCATGCCGAAGACAATCCCCGCAGCGGCAGCCGCCCCCAGAGCGACCATCGGAGATAAACCGGATTCAGCAAAAATAAAGCTGAAGATCGGACCTCCCGCAGTACCGAATAATGCAATAAGCAAATAATTTTTAAAAGGTTTTTTCACAATCCGACCGGCAAGATAGACGCCGAGGATGATGGGTGCAGTATTCAGTGGCGTCTTCCCGAAAAGACTGAAACCGACAATCGTGAGGATGGCCGCCACCGTCGGCCCCGAAAGCCGGACGCCGTTGACTCGGATGATCAGGAGGGTCAAAGTACCCATTATGGCCGCATTTAAATACGCCCCGCCTACGCCTGAGCTCAGGGTGAAATCGTTAATCAGCCTCGCAGGCTTGGTTTGCAGTGAAATAAAACCTTCGAAACTTTGGAGTATGCTCCGAAGCAGGGGGGCTTCTCCAATGATGGCCTGATGGAGCAATGCAGCCAGGGCCAATACCACCAGCAAAATCGATATGATGAAATACCGTTGTCTCTCGGTCGATTCCATGGTTAATGATCCTCTTTAGCCCGGAGCTGTTCGAATTCGCTCACTACACCCGTCATTGTACGTCCAAATCTCCCGATTGTCAGTTCGGGATTTCCCCGGATCCGCGGTGCGGGTATACTTATCATATGAAACCGGCTGTGGCGGAAAATTTCCATCCCGAAACCATCAAAACCAGCGCAGGTGGGGATTCGGTTTGATGGGTCGGGGACTCGCTTCCGT
>CAWZYW010000056.1:0-9770 GCA_963966255.1 uncultured Salinispira sp.
GTGGGTCAGTTCGCGTGCCGACCCCGGGTCATTGCATTTGCCGGATAACACCAGGCAACAGGCCGCGATTGTTCTGAACTGCTGGAACTCTATGTGCGGAATCGCGAATTCTGGCGTCAATGGGAACCGGCCAGGGAAGAAGATTACTTCCGCGAAGAATCGATGGGAAGTATGATCGATGAGGCACAGCGCAATGCGGAGCAGCGACGCTCGTTCCTGTTTCTATTGCGATTGCGTGATGATCAACGGATGATCGGATCAGTTTCTCTCAGTAATATTGTCTACGGTGCGTTTTTGTCGTGCCATCTCGGTTATAAGCTGGATGCTGATTTTACCGGACGGGGTCTCATGAGAGAGGCTTTGAACGAAGTAATCCGCTTCGCCTTTACCGACTTGGGATTGCATCGCATTGAGGCCAACATTATGCCGGCAAATCAATCGTCCAGGAATCTTGTGCGATCTCTCGGTTTTCGAAGCGAGGGTAAGAGCCCCGAATATCTTCGGATAAATGGGTCGTGGGAGGAGCACGAACACTTCGTGGTTCTCAACCGATCTTTATAAATGCGTTTTTTCGTCAGCTACTCATCTCTGATCCACCAGATTGCCCCGAATACCATGGTGCGCCAGATGATTGATTGCTTTGAAAGCTCCTGAAAGCGTTCTTTTTTGAGTGCGACCGACAATTCCACTGAATGAATGATAACAGCACTTATACCGGCTACGA
This sequence comes from uncultured Salinispira sp., assembly GCA_963966255.1. Taxonomy (GTDB): domain Bacteria; phylum Spirochaetota; class Spirochaetia; order DSM-27196; family Salinispiraceae; genus Salinispira. Next base: position 725 of record CAWZYW010000056.1, read on the forward strand.
CTGCACTTATGAAAAACCAATGAGCCCACAGTTGACTCACAAGCCCCCAGAAGCTGCCGCTGAGGATATAGATCCATCCGATTGATGCTAAAAACATTAAAATCGTTTTAATTTGTCGAGATTTCATCCGTTTATTGTACCGAATTGTCCTGGATTTTCCTCAATTTTTTAGCTAGATCGTGACAGTATTACGCATACATGTGCGTGAAAACCGGAGCTATCGTGATAAATTTTTCATGAAATCACATAAACAACTGTATAGTAAACAATTAAAACTAATTGACAGAATTCAAATATGGCCTTACTCTTCTATTAAATAACGCACACGTGTGCGTAATGTTGCGCTATTCGGAGTTGAGCTGAGTGAAGGTAACGATCCGTGACATCGCGAAGATTGCCGGGGTGAGTCATTCCACGGTATCGCGCAGTCTGAATGATCATCCATCTATTTCCCCGGGAAGACGGGAGCAGATCAAGAAGATCGCCCGGGAACTTGGCTTCGAATACAATGCCAACGCGGTCCGGCTCCGCGGAGGTAAGGTTGGAACGGTGGGCATCATCGCTACCAAGAATATTTCAACGACGTTTTTTTTGGATTCTCTGATCAGGAAGATAACCCATGAGGAACAGAACAGTTTTCTCGATTACATCGTCTCTTTTCCTCAAAGCAGTATCCAGGGAACCAATAATATTCGTCGTCTGGTTTCCGCAGGCAAAGTCGACGCGTTTATTCTGATGCATCCGGAGATTTCATACGCCGATTACGAGTTTCTCATGAACCAGTCCATACCCTTTGTGCTGCTGCATTTCAAGCCCACAAATTTCACGTATGACCGGCTCAACTATTTTTTAACCGACCACGAATACGGCGCATACCTGGCCACGAGGCATCTTCTTGATCTGGGCCGGAGAAACATCCTGTCGGTCAGCGAGGGCGGAGGCGAAATTCAGTTCATGGAACGTTCCGCCGGATTCAAACTGGCCCTCGATGAGGCGGGCATAGCGTTTGAAAAGAACATGCTGATTGAAGGGGAGTGCAGCTACGAGTTCGGCCGGCAGCTTGTTATGCAGCGCCGGGGCGTACTTCATCACTACGACGCAATCTTCGCACAGGCGGACGTTATCGCCTTGGGCATCATTTCCGCCTTAAAGGAACTCAATGTCCGGGTCCCCGAGGATATTTCTGTTGTCGGATATGACGACATTCTGATCGGGGAATATACGACTCCTCGCCTATCCACGGTTCACCAGCCTCTGGAGGACATGGACCATCAGGCATGTCTGAGAATCAATGAGTTGATACACGAACAGGAAGAAAGTGATCCGGTTCAGAAAATATTCAAGCCGGGTCTGGTGATACGGGACTCAAGCCTCCCGGCGGCTAGTGTAATGAACTAAACCCGGGCGTGCTTGTCCGGTTAGTACATAGGAATTTGGGGCGAGATGCCCGCAAATGTATAGGAGGTTGGCTATGCCAAAACGAAAATGGTCACTGCCCACAATGGCAGTAGTGATCGCGATTCTCATGGTTTCCCTGGTCTGGACCGGATGCGGTCAGCAGGAGCCTGAAGAAGCGGCAAATCCCGAGTATACGAGTAATCCGTATACCGACGGCGAAGATCTTTCCGGTACCACCGTTAATATCTTCGGCGCATTCGTCGACGTCGATGCCGAGCGCTTTGAAGCGTCTATGATTCCCTTCGAGGAAGCAACCGGTATCGATATTGTCTATGAAGGCTCCGGTGACTTCGAAACCCTCGTTCGGGTGCGTGCTGAAGGCGGAGATCCGCCGGACATCGCTGTATTTCCCCAGCCCGGACTGATGGCGGACCTCACCCGTCAGGGATACATCGAGGACGTAAGTGGTTGGTTGGGCATGGATTATCTGCAGCAGCAGTATAGTGACGCCTGGCTCGATCTTTCATTGGTCGATGATATCTACGCAGGTGTATGGTATCGGGCGAACCTCAAGAGTCTGGTATGGTACAACGTGCCGGTATTCGAAGACGAAGGTTATGAAATTCCCGAAACCTGGGATGAACTCATCGCCCTCTCCGACCAGATGGTCGCCGATGGCTACTTCCCCTGGTCAATCACCATGGAAAGCTCAGGCGCAACCGGATGGGTCGCCACCGACTGGGTTGAAGACATCATGCTCCGCACCGCAGGCGCAGAAGCCTATGACGCCTGGGTTGCCGGCGATCTGCCTTTCAACAGCCCCGAGGTGAACGAAGCCCTGGATTATCTGGATGAGATCTTCTTCAATGAAGATTACGTGGTCGGCGGAACCGACGCGATTCTCACCGTGCCCTTCGGCGACGGACCCAATGCCCTTCTGCAGGATCCCCCGGCGGCACTGATGCATCGTCAGGCGAACTTTATCACCGGTTTCTTCCCCGAAGGCGGAGCGGAAATCGAGCAGGGAATGATCGACTACTTCTACCTGCCACCAATCAAAGAAGAACTTGGCAGCCCTGTTCTCGGCGCAGGGGACATCTACTCTCCGATGGCCGATCGGCCCGAAGTACGGGCGGCAATCCGATTCCTGTCCACCGGACTTTCAACCAAGGCATGGGTCGAAGCCGGCGGTTTCGTAGCCGTACAAAACGACGCATCGCTTGACTGGTATCCCTCTCAGGTTGAGCGCGGATATGCAGAGATCATCCTGGCAGCGGACACGTTCCGTTTCGACGCTTCTGACCTGATGCCCGGTGCCGTAGGCGCGGGTACCTTCTGGACCGGAATGGTCGACTACATCAACGGCAAGGGTGCGAACCGCGGTGCGATTCTCGATTCCATCGACGAATCCTTTCCGCAGTAAGTAACGCAACACATCCGGCGGCCGGTTTAACCGGCCGTCGGGTTTATTCATGGGAGGCAATATGGTCGCGCAGGAAACGCGGTTACCGAAACTCTTATTATCGATTGTCATTTTGCTGGTGGTGCTGGGGGTTCTGATATTGGCATTCGCCGCAATCGGCAACAAGGACAGCGGTATTCCCACCGCCGTCAACGCGGTGCTGGTTCTCATCGTGGGTATCGGCGGTATTTGGGCTTTTTATTGGTCGGGCAACAATGTGGCGGAACAATCCGGAGAGCAGAACCGGAACAAGGTCGTCGCCTACTTCTATGTGTTTCCCGCAATATTCATTTTGGGGGTGTACCTGGTATATCCCGCCGTTCGGACGATTATTCTAAGCTTCTTCGACCGGACCGGTGACAGCTTTGTCGGCTTGCAGAATTACGCGTTTTTATTTTCCAATCCGAAAATGCTCGTCACTCTGAGAAACACCCTCTTGTGGGTTCTCGTCGTACCGTCCGTCACGGTCTCCCTTGGGCTGGTGATTGCGGTTTTGGTGGACAAGCTCCATCCAACCACGGAAAAAATCGTCAAAGCTTTTATTTTCCTGCCCATGGCGATCTCATTCGTCGGTGCCGGCGTTATTTTCCGCTTCGTATATTACAAGGCCCCGTTCGGCAATGAAATCGGAATTTTGAATGCCCTACGGCTTTCGATGGGTAACGAGGCGATCGCATGGCTGATCCAGGAGCCCTGGAACAACTTTCTGCTGATGATCATCATGATCTGGTTGCAAACCGGATTCTGTATGGTCATTCTCTCTTCGGCCATCAAGAATGTTCCATCCGAACTGGATGAAGCGGCCACCATCGACGGTGCCGGTCCGGTCCGGATCTTCTTTCAGATCACCATTCCCTACATCAAGAACAGTCTGATCATGGTTTCGACCACCGTGCTGTTCCTGGTTCTGAAGGCCTTCGATATCGTTTTCGTCATGACCAGCGGTGACTACAACACCGACGTCGTGGCATCGGCCATGTACGATCAGACGTTCCAGCAAGGCAATTACGGGGTGGGATCCGCCCTGGCGGTGCTGCTGTTTATCTTCGTCGTACCGTTCGTCATTCAAAATATTCGCAACATGCGCGAGTCGGGGGTGTAAGATGGCTGATCATGTAAGCACGTTCGCCAAAAAAACGAAAATCAATACCGAGAATCATTTTTCGCTCGGGAAACTACCCATCTATGTGGTGCTGTTGCTGCTGGTTTTCCTCTGGACCTTGCCCAGCTTCGGGCTGTTCGTAAGTTCTTTCCGGCATGCCCAACAGATATCCAACTACGGTTGGTGGCAGGTCCTGGGGGACTTCAGTGAGAGGTTGAATGATGAGGGTGAACCCCGGTTCCGCAGTCCCCCGCCCCAGGGTTTGACCCTGGATAACTATCAGCGGGTATTGGGTACCCAGACCGGCGCCGGCGGTGCCATGGGTTCGGCCTTTATCAACAGTCTGCTGGTGGTGATTCCCTCAACGATTATCCCCATTACCATCGCGGCATTCGCCGCATATGCAATCGCATGGCTGAACTGGGTGGGCCGTAGACTTGCCCTGTTTATTATCGTCGGCCTGCTGGTGGTTCCCCTGCAGATGAGCCTGATACCCATCCTGCGGATATATACCCGCCTGGGGTTGAACGGATCATTCCTTGGTATTTGGCTGGCCCATACGGGCTTCGGACTGCCATTGGCGACCTATATCCTGTACGGATATATCTCGGGCATCCCGGGGTCCATCATCGAGTCGGCGTATCTCGACGGGGCGACTCCCTGGCAGACCTTTACCAGGCTCATCCTGCCCCTGTCGGTGCCCGCCATCGCGTCATTCGCCATTTTCCAGTTCCTCTGGGTATGGAACGATCTGCTTGTGGCCCTTGTATTCCTCACGAGGGGTAACATCACCCTGGTAACCACGAGGCTCCAGGAGCTGGTCGGATCCCGTGGACAGGACTGGCAGACACTTACCGCCGGCGCCTTCGTTTCGATGGTGCTCCCCCTGGTGGTGTTTTTCGCGCTGCAGCGCTATTTCATCCGGGGGATGATGGCCGGTTCAGTAAAAGGTTAATACGGGCCTTCCGTATACGACATATGCCTCCGAGCAGCGGACTATACCCCCGGTCCGCTGCTCTTTTTTCTTCAAAGGAATCTGGTAATGATTGTTTTAAATGCCGAGGCGACCAAACGCCTCGGGGATGAGTTGAGAAGCCTGTTCGACTCCGCTCCTGCGGATTTTTCCCGGGCCAGGGAACTGGCCCCTTTTCTGGGCGTCCATCTTCTCGAGGAGGATCGTGCCCGCATGGTTTTCTGGACTCCGGATGCCCGGGCGGGATCGGCTGACGGGGACAGCAGTGTCACCCTCCGGCTGTACCGATTAAAGGAATTTTCCAGCTGGCCGACGGAAGGGAATATCCGGTTTACCGTCACCTCGCTTTCCATGGAAACCCGGGGCGAGTTCGCCTACGCCGTGGTCGACGGACTTCGCTTCGGTAACGAGGCCTCGGTCGGGGATCTCTACGAGTTAAGTTATTCCGGAGCCGACGGGAATCCGGTGTATGAGCCCGATCCTCTGGCGTGGTCGGTTCCATACGGCGGGGCGGCCCCCGGGGAGTTGTTCGACGTTCAAGGAATGCTCGCCAAGCGTACTGATAGCGGGTATTTCGCCCCCGAGCTGCTGGATGATGAGGGCCGGGTAAGCGCTCCGGCATATATGATGGAGATTCATCCCGGAACGGCGTCCCCCGACGGCAGTTTCGCGGGACTGGCGGATATCTATACGGATATCGGGGGGCGAATACGCGGGGGTGAGCCTCTGGATGCCTGGCAACAGGCATACGCGGCGTACGATGCGATTCAGCTCATGCCCATCGAACCCACCATCGGCTATGAAGGTGGCCCGGCATACTGGACGGCGTCGGCCCCGGAGTATTCCGGCGAGATCGAAGTAGCGGTAAAACGCCCGGATGGCATTAACTGGGGGTACGACAGCCTGATTTCCGGCAGTCCCGCGCCCCAGCCGTCCTACCTGCGAAGCGGCCGACCCAATGAGTTGCTTAGCCTGATTGAAACCCTCCACTCGTTTCCCGGAGGGGGCATCAAGGTGGTGCTGGATGTGGTATATGGACACCTGGATAATCAGTCCCTGGATTGCATGAATTCCCGGTACTTCGCCGGACCGAACATGTACGGCCAGGATTTCCGTTACCGGGCTCCCATGGTCCGCGTTATGGTTCTGGAAATGCTCAGGCGCAAATCATCGTACGGAATAGACGGGATTCGCGTGGACGGAGCCCAGGATTTCAAATTCTGGAATGAGGATACCCAAAGCCTGGAACACGATGACGATTTGCTTGAGCTGATGAATTCCATTCGCGTGAAAGCGGGGAATCTGGAATATATCCCATGGATGATTTTCGAGGACGGCCGGCCATGGCCCCGGGAGGATTGGGAACTGGCTTCCACGTATCGGGAAATTACCACGCGCCTGCCGAACGTGTATCAATGGGGACCGCTTACTTTCGCGCACAATACCCCGTTTCTCTTTACCTTCTGGGTGAGCAAGTGGTGGCGCATACAAGAGCTTTGCAAATACGGCGGACGATGGATCACCGGCACATCCAATCACGATACGCTCCGCCGCGGTACGCAGGTCCACCCGGAATCGCGGATGAACACGTATCTCGGGAACGATTTGCCGGAAATTTTCGCCCGTGGTTATGACAGCGCTGCTGCGCATTTGTTTGATACCATCATGCCCGGGATTCCCATGGATTTCCTTCAGGCGAATCTGCGGGTACCCTGGAGCTTCATACGCAACACAGACCGTCGATGGGCTCCCAAGGTTATGGCCGAGGAGGCGTTTTTTCTCGACTGGGCCATGAGGGATGATCGCTATCGTGATGACTGGGTATTTCCCCGATTGAAGAAGCTCGGTTTTGCCTCGCTTTCGGGGCTCAAAACCTTTTGCCGGTCTTTGGCTAATTGTCTTGAAGTATCAGAGTTTCAAGGGGAGCGCACGGCGAAGCTGATGAATCGTGTAGAACCTTCTCTTCAGGGACCGACGGAATTGGACGGGGATACGCTGGTGGAAATCGGTCGACGGTGGATGGAAGATGTCCGCGACTTCTGCTCGGTCCATCATTGGAAAGAGACTGTTGAAACCGCGCCGATTGAATTTGCCGGGAACCTCCGCCGGCTGCGAATCGATCGCCGCTGGCTGATGGAGTCGATGGGACCTCAGGACCTGCTCCTTCGCTGGGACGGCGCTCGTGCGGCAATCGTAATCGCGGTGTATCGACGGAACCCGGCGGGTACACAATCTGCACTGATGGTGGCTAATATGGAGGGCGCGCAGAACGAAGTGTCTCTGGATGAACTTCAATTTCCAGAGCACATTCGTCAGGACCTGCGCGAGGAAGGTTGGACCTTGGCCGCCGCATCGCCGGGACTGCGAGCCCCGGCCCAACCGAAGGGCAGAGTCGAGCTGGAAAATGCCAGCGGAGCCCTTTGGACCCGCGGATAATAGTTGAATGGTATCCGGCTGCGCCGGTTTTAGTACACGCGGATATCGCCGCTGCCGCTTGAGATTTCGATGGGGATATTTCCTGTTCCTGCCTCGAGTCGGCCATCTGATTCCTGGTTGAATATCCGGATATCCCCGCTGGCGGTACGGGCGCTGAAACGGAATTGCTGGACATCTCCCAGCAGTTCTATGCTGATGTCTCCCGAACTGCTCGCGAAGCGGGCGGCGTCGAAGACCTCGAAATTGTAGAGGCGGATGTCCCCGCTGGAGCTTTTCGCCTCAACGCTGGCCAGCGAAGAACGCAATTCAATGCTGCCCGATGAGCTTTCGAGGCTCAACAGTCCTTCTGAGCGTTCGATGCGTACATCACCGGAGGAGGTTCCAACGCTGAGCTCTCCCTGGATCTCGTCGAAGCGGATATCACCGGATCCGGTTCTGACGTTGATTCGACCGCGCAGTTCATTGCCGCGGATTTCGCCGGAGGAGCTTTCGATGTCGATAACGCCGTTCACCCGCTCCTCCAGGGTGATATCTCCGGAGCCGCTCCGCACGCTGAGATCCAGGTTTTCCGGGAGAAGCAGGGTTATTCGGGGGTTCCTGGCGGTGAATATTCTGAGGCCGGGGCGTACGCTGACTTCGATCTCGAGGGAAGATCCCCGGCGTGAAACATCGACCTGGTACAAATTCCGGTCATAGCCGCTGGTTTCCAGTTCTATTCCGGCGCTCCGGTGAGTTCGGCCGAGCTCCACGTCCCAATCCGGGACGCTGAGGCTCACCGAGTCGATATTATCATATGCTTCCAGTAGTTCTTCGGTTCCCCCGAGGGCGTGAAGGTTTGAAGCAAGAATGAGGAACAGCAGCAGGAATGCCGCTTTCCCAGCCATGGCTGTAGTTGATTTTCGCATGATCATCTCCAGTCGATGCGGATGCCCTAGGGTACCGCCACCGGTGTTGTCTTGATTAGTGTAACACCTGATGGCGAAAAAAGCGTTACTGACCGGGGCCTGAATCGGACCGCAGAGTATTTGCCCTGGGAGTCGTTGGATTATACGGGAATTGGATTCTATACTGGGGATGAATATCCCTGGTCGGGAGGGAATTTATGGATTATGCCGAATATCGTAGCTTGTGGGAGCAGCTGTACGCCAATATTGACGTCGACCGCTGGCTCGATTCCTGCGAGAGAAGCTGGCAATCGATACAGCGCCTGGGGGCTGAAGTGAGTCCGGATCGCCGGGAACGACCGTGGTATGAAAACCTGGTGGTTTATGCCCTGTATCCCCAGCATTTCAACCGCGATATCCCCGGCGTAACCGCAAAGCTGGACCACTTTTCCCAGCTCGGGGTTAACTGCCTCTGGATGCTTCCGGTCCTCGAATCGCCCATGAGGGATGAAGGCTTTGATATTGCCGACTACCGGGCAATCAGGAGCGATCTGTTCCCCGCGGAATACGATGCGGATCGAAGGCGCCGGAGTTTTGATGAGATGATCAGTGCGGCCCGCAGCCGGAATATCGCCGTTATATTCGATATCGCCGTAAACCATGTGAGCCGGGAACATCGCTGGTTTACCGAAGCCCGTCAGGACCCCGATTCCCCCTATCGCGAATTTTTCATCTGGGCAGAGGATGACAAGGGCTATCCTCATGCGAGAGTCATTTTCAAGGGCTTGCTC
>CAWZYW010000057.1:0-9622 GCA_963966255.1 uncultured Salinispira sp.
GTTGTCCGCGATAACGATGGGGAAGTAGGAAATTCCGCGAAGCTCATTCACCCGGCTGCTCAGGAGACTGAACCCGCCTCGGCGGATGCCGCCCTCAGACTCATCTGAAAATATCCGGCCTTTGACGGCGTGTACCGAGATCAATTCGAAATTCGGTGAGAAAACCGGGGTACAGGATCCGAGAATCAGTATAGTCAGAATCAGACCAAGGCATCCGGGCGTGAAACCGGTCTTGAGCAGCCTATTGATCATTGCTGAGTATGCTTTCCTCGATGGTATCGAAGAACGAGTCCATATGGGATTTTATTTTCTGCAGGAATTCTTCCTTCTCATCTTCGTCCATGTCATCCATCGCGCCGAGAACGAGGAGATCGATAAGTCCCTTCAGGCGGTTCATGTTCTCGCGGAGCATAAAATCCGCTTCTTCCATGTAAATCTTTTCGCGTTTACTCATGACGATAGCCCCATCCTCCGCTTTATCTTCTCTGGTATATGAAGGCCGAGGGCGGCAGCGATTTTCTGCAGCATATCGGACTGATTAATCGGTTTGGTGATATATTCGCTGAAACCCGCCCGGAGACAGCGCTCCCGGTCGGATTCCATGCCGTCGTGGGCATCCATAGCCTGGGCGGTTACCGCCCAGATCGGCGTATCCCGGAATTCAGGCAGTGTCCGAATGACTTTCACCACTTCGATACCCGAGTCCTCCCGCTCCATTTTCACATCCATCAGAATGAGATCCGGCCGTTCGGTACGAATAATCTCCACCGACTTGACCCCTTCAGAAGCTTCGAGAATTTCAACTCCGGCCTTGGGACCGAAGAGCCGCAAAAGGGTTTTAAGGACATAGCGGTTCGACTCGAGATCATCGACGATCAGAACTTTGGGCATGCATCCTCCTGATATGAATTATATGCTATTATAGATTTCCAGTTTTTTCCACAGAGGATCATCCTGTACCGGCCGGGGATCGGCGACTACTTTGACGGTCTCCCGGGCACCCACGGGATGCTCGAAGCTGATGCTCCGGGCGTGCAGGCTGATACCCCCGGTTGGATTACTGCGCCTCGCGCCGTATTTGAGATCGCCGCGGATATGGATCCCCATGGCCTGGAGCTGAGCCCTGATCTGATGGTGGCGACCGCTGTGCAGGTCCAGCTCCAGAAGATGATAGCGATCCAGGCTTAAGAGCACTTCATACCCCAGGCTGGCGGCTTTCCTCTCGGATCCCGGCTCGGAAAAGGCCCGGGATTTATTCGTTTTGGGATCCCGCTGAAGGAAATGGCGCAACTCGCCGGAGGTATCCGGGGGCAGCGCATCGGTGAGCGCCCAGTAGCGCTTTTCGACCCGGGATTCGGCGAAGAGCCGGTTCATGCGGCCCAGGGCCTTCGAGGTCTTGGCAAAGACCACGATGCCGCTGGTCGGCCGGTCCAGCCGGTGCACCAATCCGAGAAAGACATTTCCGGGCTTGCGATCCCGGATGCGGATGAACTCCCGCAGCGTTTCAAGCAGTGGCTGGTCGCCGGTCTTATCTCCCTGGACCAGTTCACCGCAACGCTTGTTGACGAGAATCAGGTGATTGTCCTCGTACAACAGTCGGGAGCCTATTTCATCTACCATTCGAAGGCCTGAAGGACATACTCGCCTCTTCCGCTCTCAGAAAACGGTACGACGATGATTTGATACAGCCCGCTTTGCAGGACTTCGAATTCCACCTGCGAGTCCCTGCCATTATAGTCATCGTTTTCAGCCACCAGGTCATTATCCGGACCGTACACATACAGCCGGGTATCGAAATCCCCGGACGAAACGCTGATCCGCAGCGACTGGCCCCGTTCGAGGGAAATATCGACGCTGTCGTAGGGCTTGCCGACATCGTCCCGCGGATCATCGCTGGAAATTACCCCGTTGATGTCCAAAAGGTATCGGGCCTGGCCGGCGGATTCATAGCTCAGTTCGTACGGTCCGACGCCGTTGTAAGAGCTGGCTATCAGACGATAGTTCCCGCTGATGGGGGCGATGATATCGATCACCGAATTCAGCCCCCCGAAACTGTCGTCGTCGGTAAACTCCCGGCCGTCGGGAGCCAGCAGCGATAGATAACTGTCCAGCGCGGCGGATTTCATGCTGACCCGGATCTGGTCTCCGGCTTCGGCGTAAATCATGTAGCGATCAGCGGGGCCCACATCGTAGATGTCGTCATCGGAGCTGATCATCGATACCACCGACTCACCCACCGACAGCTCATAACCGGCGGGATAGTCTACGGGCTCCATGCCCTCCGCGGGTTTCACCCTGAACAGATATTCACCGCCGCTGCCGAAAAACGAGGATACGGTGACGTCCACCGTGGCATCATCCTGGAAATAGTACTCAATGACCGAAGAATAGGTATAGCCGGGAAGATCGCTATCGTCGCTTTGCATTTGCATTCCCCGGTCGTCGATGATGCTCAGGTAGGTGTCGAAATCGTTGCTGAGCAGCTCCATGATTACGTAATCCCCCCTCCGACCGCTGAATGAAAAAATCGCATCACCGTTGAGGAAATCCCTGATTTCATCGCCGATGGCTATCTCCCGGGCGCCGCTGACCGCCAAAGTAAATGCTCCGCGTCCGGTGCTCCAGGCCGATACCTCAATCAGAACCTGTTCTCCGGATTCCAAGTTCAAAGACAGGGCCGAGTCGGTGCCCGTACCCCCGGGGGCGTCGTCATTTTCCATTTCATAGCCGTCGGGACCGGTGAGTTTCAGGATCGTATCAAAATCCGGACTGGACAGGCTGAACAGGTACTGTCCTGTCCGGGGGGCGGTGAATGAATAGAAGAGTTCGCCGCTTCCCCAGTTCTCTTCCACCGGCTCATCGAGCCTGATGCTGACCGGTTCGCCCAGTTCATCGACGCTCAAGCGGTATCCCCCCCGGCTGTCGCCGGAAAAGGAACTTGCCCCGAGCATCACCAGCTGGGCCCGATCGGAAACGATGGTGGCCAGGCTGTCGCGGCCACTGCCGTCATCAAAATTGAGGACTTCTCCATCGGCAAACATGACGTACAGATAGGCATCAAAATCAGAGGACTCCAGCAGCAGCCTTACCCGCTGGCCGGACCCTAGGTTCAAAGGCATCCAATCGATGAATCGACCGCGAGTCGAGTCGAAAAACACATCGGAGGAGAGAACGCCCTCCCGGATGTCTCCAGGCTGAAGGGCTCCAGAGGATTCGGCGCTCAAGACCTTGAGGAAATACGCACCGTTCCCGCTGCTCCGGGCTTGTTCGGATCCCACCCCGATTCGCCAGGTACCGCCCTGGGATGAGAAGCCGGTGAAGCTTGCGGAAGCACCGTCGCCGTATGCCGTTTCATAACGTCCGTCGGGAGTCAGAATTTCCAGAAATGGAACGAAATCCAGGCTGGTGGTTTCTATACTCAACAGTGAACCCGCCGGGGCTTCCACGCTGAACCATTGTGTCTCGGCCTCGCCGTCGAGGGCGAGATTGCCGGTCAGATTGAGCAGTTCGCTCTGGGCGCTGAGCAGGCCCAGGCTGAAAAACATCAAAGTTCCCGCGATCAATCGTTTCATGTATTCTCCCTTGGAAATATGCATGGTTTTCCTCAGGGGCCCCTTAGGTCCCCTTTTGAATATGGTATCACGTCCCGGGGGTATTTATCCGGTTCTCCGCCGACGCATGATTTCGTACATTATTATTGTGGCGGCCTGGGCGACATTGATGCTGTTGACCCTGCCCTCCATGGGTATGTTGATTCGGATGTCCGCCCGTTCCCGCCAGAACCCGCTGATTCCTTCGTGCTCGGCCCCGAGGACAACCGCCAGCGGATTCGGCAGATCGATAGTCCATAGATCGTCCTCCCCGGCGGGATCCGCAATGGCCACCGGAATGGACCGGGCGGAAAGCCAATTCGCCGCCTCCTCGTTGGAAGCCGCGGCGCAAGGGACGGAAAAATTGACTCCCTTGCTTGCCCGGACCACATTGGGGTTACTGAGATCGGTACGACCGTCGCTGACGATGACCCCGGCGGCTCCGGCGGCGTCGGCGCTGCGCAGGATGGCACCCAGATTGCCGGGTTTTTCCAGGTCTTCCGCCACCAGATAGAGCCCGCGGCCGCCGGGCTCGGGGAAATCAGTCAGACGCTGTCCGGGCTGACTGGCCACGCAGAACCAGCCGTCGGGATGATCGCGATAGCTGAGCTTTTCCATGATTCCCGGCGCCACGCTGACCAGCGGTACGCCTGCGGAACGCAGATCATCGACCAGGGACCGCTCCTCCGGCTTGAGAAAATCAGGGCAGAGGTAGAGCCGTCGGATCTCTATGCCCGCAGCCCATGCGAGGCGGAATTCGGCAAATCCTTCGATGCTCATGAGACCGCTGCGATCACGGTGGCGCCGATCCCGCAGGCGGCGGTCTTCTTTCACCTGCGGATTCTGGAGACTGGTGATATCGTAGTGATGCGCATTGTCCCGGGCCATTGCCTGGTACTATAATTGGGCGAAACCGTCATGTCCATATTGCCAGAGCCCGATACAACTCCCAACTCCCCGGCAGATCCCGTGGGGACATCGCTATTCACCCTGTACCGCGACCGGTGGATCCTCGCCGTGGAAAAACCCAGAGGGTTGCCCTGCCACCCCCTTTCGGCGCAGGAACTGAAGGACCAACCCCGGGGGTCGGTGAGCGCTCTGGTGATGGAAAGCTTTCCGGAAACCCGCTTTCAGGCCCCCCCGGGCTTTCCGGAAGATCTTTCGGCCCGCCTGGAACTGCAGGGCGGCCTGCTGCACCGCCTGGATAACGGAACATCGGGAGTGCTTCTTTTCGCCCGGAGCTTCGAAGCCTGGGAGGGACTGCGGCCGATCATCCAGGGCGGCCAAACCGGTGCCGAAAAAATATACGTAGCCCGCTGCCGCGACAACGCCACGGATTCGGCGCTGCCGGGTATCATCGATTATCCCATCGCCCACCGAAAAAACCGCGGGAGCGGCCGCATGGTGGCGATTACCCCCGGGACGCCGGCTGATCGCTATCGCGGTCGTCCCCGGCCGGCACGCACCGTAATCCTGGCTTCCAGGCGAGTGCCGGAGGACAAAACCACCGGGGCCGGGACGGAGCGCTATGTGCTGCTTTCCATCAGCCGGGGCCAGCGTCATCAGATCCGCTGCCACCTGGCTGCCGCGGGATTTCCGCTTTCCGGGGACCCTCAGTATGATCCCGATCTGCCCCACGGCGGGAAGGCGCCTGGCAGCCCCGGCGATGAGGGATACTACCTGCATCACTGGGTAATCCGGTTTCCCCATCCGCATTTAAACCGCAGAGTTGAAATTTCATCGGAACCGGATCTTTCGGAAGCTCCGGGGCATGTCATAGATTTTTTCAAGACGCGAATTTCACAGCAGTAAGACAGGAGTCTGTCGGAGCGCTTCGATCCCGGCAAAGAGTCAGGACAGCACGGCTCTGACGGTATTCACCAGCGTGTGTTCTTCAACGGGCTTGCTGAGGTAGCCTGCCGGGTCGGTCTTCGCCGCCCGACCCTTGGTGGCCGGGTCGCTGTGGGCGGTTACGTAAACCACCGGCACATCCCGAAACAGATGTACTCGCTTTGCGGCATCGACGCCGTCGATGAAACTGTTGATACGGATGTCCATGAGAATGAGGTCGGGATTATGGGTCATGACGGCGGAGATGACTTCGTCACCGCTGTCGATGACTTCGGGGATGGTGTAACCGTGGCGCTGCAGGGTGTCCTGCATGGCGAGACCTACCAGGGCCTCGTCTTCCACGATCAGTACGGTTTTACACATACCAGTTCCTCCCAGTAACCGCCAAGTGCATCGCAAGATCGATAACCCTTAAACTATACTGCTGAATTTCGCAAAAAAACAAGATGCCTGCCGGTCCTGAGCACACAATTGTGCCGATACGTACTACAGTGGAGCGTATGAACCGCGGAATTGATATTTACCGCATACAAACCAGGATATTCCATAGGCATCGCTGGCCCATTTTCCTCACGGCCATGGCCCTGTACGCCGGCGGGGTTCTTATATTCGGACCATCTCTTCGGATTTCTTCCAATTATCTGGTGGCATTGCCGGTGATCGCCGCAGCCCTCGGTTTCGGCTTTTGGGGGGGATTTTCCGCAGGCATGCTCGGCCTCCCGGCGAATCTTATGCTTTTCGCCATCATCGGCCATCCGGAATTCTCACCGGAAAGCAAACTCATCGCCGAAATTTTCGGTATCACCGTCGGCGGATCCATGGGCGCACTGGGGGATTATTTCAAGATCCTCAATGAGGAGATCCAGGCCAACCGGCAGATGGCGGTTGAACTCAGCCAGCAGATCAGCGATCGCGAGGTCCTGATTCAGGAAGTGCACCATAGGGTGAAGAATAATCTGACCCTTATCCTGAGTCTGCTTCAGCTTCAGCGCAACCAGAACGACAGCGAGGATTTCCGCTCGGCCATGGAGATCGTCACCGCCCGGATCCGCGCCATCGCCTCGGCGCACGATCATATCTACACCCATGAGACATCCACCTCGGTGAACCTGAAGCGCCATCTGCCGGCGCTGTGCCGGGCGATCATCGACAGTCAGAACATCCCATCTTTGACCTTCCACCATGACATCCAGTTCAAGAGCGGAATTTCCCTTCAGAAGGCAACTCCGCTGAGCCTCATCATCCTGGAGATCATCACGAATTCCTGCAAACACGCGTTCCCGACGGAACAGAAAGAGCCCCGGATATTCCTCTACGGGCGGGAAAGTGACGGGGAATTCATACTGATCATTTCCGACAACGGCCACGCATCGGCGGTGCAGGGGGACGGCGGCGGGCTGGGCTCGACGATCATCCGTGCCCTGGCGAAGCAGCTGAGGGCCAGCCTCATCGTGAACACCGACAAGGGGTACGAATACGTGATAAAGATTCAGAAATTCGGCATTCCCGCGCGCAAGCCGAGCCCGCCCCGGGAATCGGCATCGGAACTTCCCTCGGCAGAGCTGTCCGACCCGAGAAACCAGGCCCCGGATACTACTTCGCGGCGATCTTGATTTTCTTTACTTCCTTGGTGGAAAGCCGGACTCCCCGGGCATCGGTGCCTTTGACCAGGTAATCTTCGATGGGGAAGGCTTCTTCCAACACCCGCAGATTTGGTTTTGGCTTGTACGTGAGATGCACGACCCCCCTGCTTCGGGTGGTATACGCAAGCAACTTCCCGCCGTGCGGAACCAGATCATAGCTTTTTTCCAGGATGTATTTATCGATCACCGTGCGTTTGATGTAGAGCTGCTTGCTCTCCTGGTTGCGGTAGATGATGGTGTGGGTGACGTTGGAAAGTTCTTCTTTTTCGGCCAGCACCACGTTGAGCACTCCAGATCCGACGAACTGCTTTTCACTGACGGGATGCACCGAATAACTGCCGTCCTTTTTAATGATAAGCACCCGGTCGAATTCGCTTACGTCGAACATTGACTTTCCTCCGCTCACCTGATAGCCCAGGTAACCGGTGTTCCCGTCATAGCGGAGACTGAGATTCCGGGCGGCGGCGCTTCGGGCTTCCACCTTGGAGAAACTGGTCATCTCTGTCTGACGGGGAAAATCATTAGCCCGGTCGGAAATCACTTTATCGAGGAAGGCTTCGGCATAGCCGACGATATCCTTCAGATGGGCTTTGATTTCTTTGATACGGGCGAGGATTTCCTCGACCTCCCGCTTGGCTTTGTTGATATCGTAGAGGGAAATGCGCCGAATGGGAATTTTGAGCAGACGCTCGAGATCCTCCTCGGTGATTTCCCGTTTAATCTCGTCCATGAAGGGCTCGAATCCCGTAAGAACCGCGCGCTTCACCTTTTCCTGGGTATCCTTATCCTCAATCCGCTTGTACAGCCGCTCTTCGATGAAAATCCGCTCGAGAGTCCGGGCGTGCAAGCGGTCCTGGAGATGCCCCAGTTCGATCTTCAACTCTTTTTTCAGGATGGCCTGGAGCTGCTTCGCATGATGGTCGATAACCTCCGACACCTTCATGGCCACCGGAAGTTTATCCCTGATGACCAGCAGGTTTACCGAAATGCTCTGCTCGCAATCGGTAAAGGCGTACAGGGCATCCACCACATCCTGGGTGTAGACGCCCCGGGGCAGGATGATTTCGATTTCCACGTTCTCGGTAGTGTAGTCGTTAATGGCCCCGACCTTGATTTTGCCCTTCCGGGCGGCGTTTTCGATGGAAGCGATAAGGCTCTCGGTTGTGGTGCCGAAGGGCAGCTCCCGGATTACCAGCCGCTTCGGATCCGAGGTATCGATCCGGGCACGAACCAGCACCGAACCCAGGCCCTCATCGTAGGCCGAGGCATCGATGAGCCCGCCGGTAGGGAAATCGGGCAATAGTTCACGACGTTTTCCCCGGAGCCGATCCTTCACGGCCTGGAGCACCTCGATCATATTGTGCGGAAGGATGCGGGTGCTCATGCCTACGGCGATGCCCTCGGCGCCCTGGACCAGGACCACCGGCATCTTGGCGGGAAACACCACCGGCTCCCTGTTCCGCCCGTCGTAACTGGGGATATATTCGGTGAGCTCAGGGTTATAGAGCATGCGTTTTGCGAAGGGCAGGGCCCGGCATTCGATATACCGGGCAGCCGAAGCTTCATCCCCGGTAAAGATATTGCCGAAATTTCCCTGTTTCTCGATGAACAAGTCCTTGTTGGCCAGCACCACAAGCGCCGAGCCGATGGACGCATCGCCGTGGGGATGGTATTTCATGCAGTGGCCCACGACGTTGGCTACCTTATGGAATTTGCCATCGTCGATTTCCAACAGGCTGTGGAGAATGCGGCGCTGCACCGGCTTGAGGCCGTCATCAATATGGGGAATGGCCCGATCCTTGATAACGTAGCTAGCGTATTCCAGAAAATTCGTATTAAACAGTTTGTCGACGTATGCCATTATTCGTTTCCCTTGATCGGCGGGTTATTCGCTGACCTCGATGAGGTTGCTCATGATAAAGGACCTCCGGTCGGGGGTATTCTTACCCATGTAAAAACTCATGGTGTCATGCAGTCCTTTGAGAGTTTTGATGCTCACCTTTAAGAGGCGGATATCTTCCCCGATGAACTGGCCGAATTCCTTCGGACTGATCTCGCCGAGCCCCTTGAACCGGGTGACCTCCGGTCCGCGGATGGCTTGCATGGCCTCATCCCGCTCCCTGATGGAGTAGCAATACCGGGTTTCCTGCTTGTTTCGGACCCTAAACAGCGGCGTCTCCAGGATATAGACCCGCTCCTGGACCACCAGATCCTCGAAAAAACTCAGGAAGAAGGTAAGCAGCAGATTGCGGATATGATAGCCGTCGTGGTCCGCATCGGTGGCGATGATGATCTTTGCGTAGCGCAGGCCTTCGATGCCGTTTTCGATGCCCAGGGCCATCATCATGTTGTACAGCTCTTCGTTTTTATAAATGGACGCCTGACTGCGACCGAACATATTCTGCGGCTTGCCTTTCAGGGAAAAAATCGCCTGGGTGTACACGTCCCGGCAGCTGACCATGGAACCAGAGGCGGAAGCGCCTTCGGTGATAAAGATGGTACTTTCGTCTCCCCGCTTTTTATCGCCCAGATGGAATT
>CAWZYW010000058.1:0-9583 GCA_963966255.1 uncultured Salinispira sp.
ATCATTGGGACGACGGGTCCACCTGGCGAATTTCAGTTTTTCTGATATCCGATCCTTGGGTTCCGGCGAACGCCTGTCGGAAAATCTCGTAGGCGTCGGTCCGGATCACCGGGGCTTCACGGTGTATTTCCCGGAGCTCCATCTCAGTCGCTGGTTCCTGGAGCGGCGCAACTCGGAGCGCCTGATCTGGAGTTTCCAGAAAACCGGAACCGAATCGCTTATTGAAGGATATCGGCTGCTCATCGAGCATCTTTCGATTGATGGAATTCTCCTGATTGACGGTGGGGTCGACAGCCTGATGCGAGGTGATGAGTCAGGTACCGGCACGCTTATCGAGGATGCCATTTCTCTGTTCGCCGTAAATGAGCTGGAAGGAATGAAACAGCGGCTGATAGCATGCATAGGCTTCGGTGCAGAACGGGACGTCAACCACGCCCAGGTGCTGGAGAATATCGCCGGAATCACCAGGGAAAACGGATTCCTCGGGAACTGCGCACTGACTCCCGACATGGAATCCTATCAGCTCTACGAAGAAGCGACCCTCTTCGCCCAGGCTGAAAAGTTGCAGGATGCCAGCGTTATCAATTCATCAATAATTTCAGCCGTTCGGGGCGAATATGGGAATTTTCATCTGACGAACAAAACCTTGGGCAGCAATTTATGGATTTCTCCGCTTATGAACCAATACTGGTTTTTCCAGGCCGAGACCGTAGCGGAACGCAGCCTGTTTCTTCCCGCCCTTCGGGGAACCCGAACATTTATGGATGCGCTGCAGGCATATTCCCAGGTTACCCGGGGCATTCCCCGTCGTCCGGATACCAGAATTCCCCTGGAGTAAGCATAGCCTGAACTTCAGCAGCTAGTGCAGTCGCCCCTCCATCCATTTCAGGCAATCATCAAACGCCTCGGCCTGGCGCGTATCGTGAAATACTTCATGACGATTGCCGTCATAGAGTCTGGTTTCCACATCAGGCCAACCGAGTTTACGATAGAAATCCGCCAGCATTTTCGGCGTTTTCCCGAAGCCCGTCACCGGATCTTCGGAGCCGCTGAAAATCAGGAGGGGGATCGGGCTCTCTGTCAGGCCCCGACGGTAATCCCGTGAATAGACGAAAAGATTTCCCTGTACCAGGGCAGCGTAGAACCCCAGACGGAGAACGTTTCCGCAGAGGGGATCGGCGATATAGGCGTCGACCTCATCCGGATCGCTGCTGATCCAGTCCAGTTCGGTGCGCATTGATCGAAAACGCGGGCTTCGGGAATAGCGGCCGAGACCCAGGCGATCGATGGATTCGCTGATGTTGCTCTCTCCCTGGCGCTGAATCTGCCTGCGAATGACCTGGTAGCCCATCCGGCCGGCAAGCCCGCCGTTTTCCGGATGCCCGCTGAGAATTACTCCTCTGAGCTTCGCAAGGCTCGCCGGAGGAAGGGGGGCAAGAGACGAGCGGACGATCATCGAGCCCATGGAGTGACCAAAGAGGAAATAGCCGCCGGTCTGGTAACGGCTGTAAACATACTCCAGAACATGGCTGAGATCATCCAGATAGGCAGACCATCCCTCATCCATTGAGATGTATCCGAACTCCGGACTTTCGTACAATCGCTTTTTCAGAGCGATTGGATCGCCGTCATCACCGCTGCTCAGAGCCGTGTAACCATGGCCCCGCTGATCATAAGCCACGACGTTATAACCGTTGTGGGCCAGAAACAGGGCAAACTGCTGATACCTCAGAGAATGCTCGGCGGCACCGTGAACCAGGACCACGGTACCCCGGGTTTCTTCCCTGCTGTGCCACAAACGGGCGAAAGCCATGGATCCCTTTACCGGTATATGTATCTGTTCCTCTCGCATATAACCAGCATAGGACCAGATATATCCAATGTCCAGCGCCGCTCGCGGTATCGTCGCAACATGAGCAAAAAGCGGTGGCTTCTATTAGTATTAACTCCATGAAAACCAGCGGCGAAAAACTTTCCGTACTCCTGCGTATACTCGATGTTGAACAAAGCAACCTTCAGCGCTCAGATTCAAAAGCAACGGCCCTTCTCTCAACCCTCGGGGTTTTTATGGTCTTTTTTATCGTCCACTTTGATAAAATCACCATCAACAGCATCTCCCTCACCCTGGTTGTGTTTTACTTCATTACCTCGCTGCTCACCATTTTCTGTCTCCTGATGGTCATCAGCCCGAAGATGGTAAAGGTCCCCGAGGAACCGCAGGAAAAAGATGGTAAATTCACCATCAATCCGACGTTCTTCGGGGGAATATCGCGATTCAGGACACCGGGCAATTACGCCAGATATCTGGAGGATGTGGCTGAGGACGATCATGCGGTGTACACGATGTTCAGCAAGCAGCTGTTCGCCATTTCCAAAATAAATATGAGGAAAAACCGCTGGCTCAAACGAGGCATGAATTCCTTTATTGCCGCTATCAGCTTCGAATTATTCTCCATCATCACGGTGTACGTGGATTTCGCATTCTCAAAGGCATAAAAACGTATTAGTATAAATCTCATTTCATACCAGATAGCCTGATGTTAGGAGTAGGCCATGTCACGAAAATTCAACTTTTACGCCGGTCCGTCCACCCTCCCCTTCGAGGTTCTACAGGAACTCGAGGCAGATTTCCTGGATTACCGGGGTATGGGTCTGTCCCTGGTGGAAACCAGTCATCGAAGCAGCGAGTACGATGAGGTCCACAGTTCCGTCTTGCAGGGAATTAAATCACTGCTGAACATCGGTGATGAATTCGCCGTGGTCCTGATGGGCGGCGGTGCCACCCTGCAGTTTTCGGCAGTTCCCATGAACCTCATGGGCAATTTCGGCCACAGCGATTACGTCATCAGCGGAACCTGGGCGAAAAAGGCCCTGGCCGACGCAAAGCTGTACTCAAACCCCCGTGTGGTTTGGGACGGATCCGACGAGGCGTTTACCAGCCTCCCCGATCCCGCATCGATACAGAGCGGAAGCGACAGCGCGTACCTTCACATAACCAGCAACGAAACCATCAATGGGGTTCAGTGGAAAGATTTTCCCAATAGCGAAGCCCCATTGGTGGCGGACATGTCCTCTGACATCTTCTCACGACCCTTGCCCATGGAGCGATTCGGGCTGATCTACGCCGGAGCCCAGAAAAACCTGGCTCCCGCCGGCGTAACCATGGTTATCATCCGGAAAGAGCTTCTCGATCGAGCAGGAGATAATATCGGCGCGTATTTGAAGTATAAGACCCATGCCGACAAGGACAGTCTGTACAACACCCCGCCGGTGTTCCCCATCTGGGCAATGAGCCGGGTGATCAAATGGATCGAGGGCAAAGGCGGTCTGGAAGGCATTCAGAAAATCAACGCCGAAAAGGCAAACCTCCTTTACGGCGTTATCGACGGCACCGACGGTTTCTACCACTGTCCCGTCGATCCCGCGGTGCGCTCAACCATGAATGTCGTCTTCACCATGAAGAACGACGAGCTGCAGGCAGCCTTCCTCAAGGGAGCCGCTGAGCGGGATATGCTGGGACTGAAGGGACATCGTGCGGTAGGCGGATGCCGGGCTTCCATATATAACGCCATGCCCCTTGAAGGAGTTCAGGCTTTGGCTGATTACATGCGGGATTTCGCTGAAAAAAACGCATAATTACCCCTGGGATGTTGACGACTGGCCCGGCGGGAGTTAGAATTTAACATGTAACGATGACTAGTTCATCGGGAATTTTCGTTCCCCGGAGGCCCGTAAGCCTTCGCAGGAAGAACCCCGGCATTTCGGAGGAGGGCGTATGAGTACTCCACCTAAAGGGTCTGGGGAAGGCAGAGACTGATGCTCCATTGGATCTGCCGGTCCCCCCATCGGAACAATCATCAATGCCAGGAGCATTGAAGCAAAAAAATATCCCGGGCATCGAGCTCGTTGGACAAGGCCGGCAGTGAGTGCCGGCCCTTTTTTGTTTAAATCGTTACGTAGTGCACCGAAAACGGCTGATTTGCATCGAATCAGCTCTTCTATCAAAAAGATTTAGCAGCGTATGCAAGGCCTAAATTGACAATTCGCGCTATTTCTTTACGCGCAAAAAGTATGTGGTTTGAAAATCAGCTGTTTTCGGTGCACTGAAAAAAGGTCACCTTCCTCAATCACCAACACCGGGATCGC
Source organism: uncultured Salinispira sp. (assembly GCA_963966255.1). Classification (GTDB taxonomy): domain Bacteria; phylum Spirochaetota; class Spirochaetia; order DSM-27196; family Salinispiraceae; genus Salinispira. The sequence continues at coordinate 4,147 of CAWZYW010000058.1, forward strand.
CTGATCCGAAGTCACAGAGAAACCTTTAGCCCTCACCGGGGATAACAAGCGGCTTCAGGAAATCCACATATGTCTTCCAGGAATTATCGCCATAGTTACCCGCCTGAACCCATGCGGCGGGGATATCTCGAGCTTTGAGGAAGTCCCGGACCAGATTGTTTCGTTCGAGCATCTGTTCACGATTGAGCTGCAATGGCTCGGTGGACGGCAGCATATCTTCTTCGAATGGATCTGCGCCGGCGACGACGAAGGCGAGTTCGGGCTTCGCCTTGCTCCACAGGCGCGCAGAGAATTCTTCCAGCTCACGTAATCCAGCAGCCAGTTTCTGGTTGTACAGGGCTTCCTGGCCCCGTTCCACCGGCACATCCACGTCACTGGAAATCCAGGCTGGATCATCGGAGTACCCCGGAACGGCCCGACGTTCATCAAGGGGCCAACCGCTGGCCATATGTATGCTCAATGTCGCTACCCCGTTGTCGCCGGATTGCCTCAGCCTTCCCACCAGATCGGCGGTTCCGTCGCCCTTATGCGCATCGATGTCGATGATCAGCGTACGCGGCGCTGGTCCATTGCCGGCTATCCGGCGCCGGGCCACCAGCGTATCGCTGTACATGCAGAATCCGGATCCGTAATCCCAGTGTGCATGATGAAATCCGCCGCCGAAGTACCAGGCTTCCCCGGTTTTCATCGCCAGTTCCGCCGCGCGGATCACCCCTCCGCCCCTTCGGAGGATGATATCGAACAGATCCGACAGAGGCTTTACCGCCTCATCGGGGGCGTAGCGGTGATATTCGCCCTCCTCATCCTCCAGTTCGAACGTCCGTACGATTTCGGCTTCCAGACCGGCCCCGCCTTCGAGAAGCCGTCCGACATATCCGGGATCGTGAATTGCCGCAAGTTCTTCCCGGGTCGGGGGGGGTGACAGCTGATTGTGGTACCAGGAAAGCAGGGAGGGTCGCAACTGTTCAGCGCTGCCGGAGACCCCCGCGGAGGTCATCAGTTCGACCATGGTTTTCCGGGCATTATTAAATGAAATGGGCAGGGAAATGCCATAATCCCTGACATCCATAGAATCGTGGGGATCAAATATTATTTGCATGGTAGTGATCCCTGATTCATGACTTCCACTGGATCGGCATGCCGGTGGAATCTATCACATCCCGCCAGAGGCTTCCTTCCGGATCCACGTAATTCCGCGTTTTAGTAGCCACGGAAATCGGCACATGGACAAAATGATTGTTCAGCAGACTGATGAGTACCTTTGTTTTACCCGCCATCGCAGCGTGGACAGCATTGGTACCCAGCCGGGAACAGTAGAGGCTGTCCGTCGGAATCGCAGTGGAGGATCGGATGATATAGCTCGGGTCGATATATTTCAGGTTCACCGGGAAACCTATGGATTTGAAGTGTTCAACGATGCGCTGCTTCAAAAACAGCCCGATATCCCCCAGCTTCTTGTTTCCCGACGCATCAGTTGATTCGCTGGCAGGAAGGTGTTCCTGACCGGCACCTTCGGCGATGACGATGACTGCGTGTTTCCTTCGTTCCAAGCGGGCTCGCAGGTGCTCAAAGAGACCCCCCTTGCCCTCCAGCTCAAAGGGCACCTCGGGGATCAGGACGTAGTTCACATCGTGGCTTGCCATGGCGGTATGCGCCGCGATAAAACCGCTGTCCCTTCCCATCAGCTTGACCAGGCCGACACCGTTTATCGCCGAATGGGCTTCCTGATGCGCGGCAAACACAGCCTCGGTGGCCCTGACCACGGCGGTCTCGAATCCGAAACTCCGCTCGATGAAACTGAGATCGTTATCGATGGTCTTCGGAACGCCGACCACGGCGATTTTCAGGCCTCGCCGCTCGATTTCATTTGCGATCGCCAGGGCGCCTTTCTGGGTACCATCTCCGCCGATGGGGAAAAGCATGTTGATATTCAGGCGCTCCAGCGCATCTACTAGATCCTCGGTGCGCTCGCCGCCTCCCCGCGAACTTCCCAGCATTGAACCGCCGATACGATGGATATCATCCACTACCGTGGGATTCAGCTCCATGATCGAATCGTCGACATTACCCAGAAGACCGTTATAGCCGAAACGAATGCCGGTAATGCGGCGAACGCCGTATCGATACCATAATGTGCGCACCACCGAGCGAATGACGTCATTCAGACCGGGACAGAGTCCTCCGCATGTCATAACACCGGCGCGTACGTGATCGGGCTGGAAATAAATCTTTTCCCGGGGGCCGGCCTTCTGCAGGGTTCCGTAATCCTCATAGCGCTGATTATCCGCCCCCCGTTCGACCTGCACCTGGTAGAGTATTTCCTCGTCATCACTGACATAGTTTGCTATAGTGTCACCGTAGACCTTCGAGAGAAGGATCGGCGAAGAGATTTTCGCGGCCCCAAGACTGGGGACGGTAAAATCGTAGGATTCTGGCATGCGAAAACTCCCATATGAGATATGATTACATCTTAGTTGAAGCCCCGGCTCAGCACAAGCGAAAGGCCGGAGGTCGTGGACCGGAACCAAAACCATAGCGAACAGGAGCGGGTATGAGAATTCTTGTGATCGGCGGCGCGGGCTACATCGGCAGCCATGTGAGCCTGGAACTGCAGAACGGTGGCCATGAGGTTGAAATATTCGATAACCTTTCCAGCGGAGTCAGGGACAATCTCCTTCCGGGATTCGGGTTTACCCATGGGGACATTCTTCAGAAGGAACAGCTGCTGGACTGCATCGCTTCCAGGGGCCCGTTCGACGGAGTGATCCACCTGGCGGCATTCAAGGCCGCCGGCGAATCGATGATAAAGCCGGAGAAATATTCGGTTAACAATATAACCGGCACCATCAACATTCTGAACGCCATGACCGAAACTGGCATCAAAAACCTCGTGTTTTCCTCCTCGGCAGCTGTTTACGGTGAACCTCAGTATCTGCCAATCGATGAGGATCACCCCTGCGAACCGGAAAACTACTACGGTTTCACCAAACTCGAGATCGAGCGCTTCCTGAGCTGGTATTCGAAACTCCGGGACATCCGCTTCGCCGCCCTGCGTTACTTTAACGCCGCCGGCTACGACACCAAGGGCAGGCTGTACGGCCTCGAGCAAAATCCTGCGAACCTCCTGCCGGTTCTCATGGAGGTAGCGGTGAAGAAGAGGCCGCAGCTCAGCATTTTCGGCAATGACTTCGATACAGACGACGGATACGGGGTGCGGGATTATGTTCATGTCAGCGACCTCGCCGACGCCCACGTGAAAGCATTGGGCTACATCTCGGAAAAAAACCAGGACATCATTGTCAATCTTGGTTCGGAAAGCGGCATATCGGTCAAGGAAATGCTGGACACCGCCCGGGAGATAACCGGGCAGGCGATTCCCTCGGAAGTCGCCGGCCGACGCCCCGGGGACCCGGCCAAACTGGTGGCCTCATCGAAAAAAGCCGCGGAATTGCTGGGCTGGAACGCAACGCGAAGCGATGCGGCAACCCTCATCGAGAGCACCTGGAAGGTATACACAAAAAACTTCGCAATTTGATTCCGCCGAAGCCCGGCGGTATTAATCCCTCACCCGGGGATTTCGGCGGAAGCTTGGACAGTTCCTACCGGTATTTCTCAGGACCTGCATGCTGGGCAGGTCCCGGGATTTTATTTCAAACTGCCTGCAGCCCTTCGGGAAGCCCGGATCCCATGTAACGTAGAAAAAAACGCACTTGTGACAGTTCGGCGGTCTCTCACTTCTTGGATCCATAGGGCATAATATTTTTTTTGTGTACTTTTTGGAAGGTTGGGCCTAAGATTTTAGGAGACGGCCCCGTACCACAGCTTCCGGCCGAAATTTTCGCCTATCCCCTGCGGAGGTAGCCATGCAGACCTATTATTATCTGTCCATTTTTCCCACTCAGGCCCTGATCGCAAGCCAGCTCGAACCCCGCCATTTCGGGAGTTACATGGCCACCGGTAAAAAGAACGGTTCGTTCGAACGGATTATGTTCATCGAGGTGGAAGGCGGTTTCGGAGATTATTTCGACTGGGGCTATGCAAAGCAACGCTGCGTCCTTCATGACGACGGAAGGCCAAAAAATTCCGTTTGGTTGTCAGTGTACCGAGCCCTGGAACACACCCCCATGGAAGTGATGAAATCCCTGTACCTGGTCACCAAGGACGGTCGATCGCTGGAGATTCCCCGGGGCGAATACCAGGCTCCTAAAAATACCAAGTACTATGTCTACAACGAGCTCTGTCCTATAAATCCCCTGGTCGTCAGCCGCCTGGATCCCCACGATTTCGGGGCATATATGACCAATCCCAAGGTGAAGGTATCGGTACCCAAAGTGGTGTTCGCCGACCTCAAGACCATCAATCTCGATGATCCGGAAAAAACCGGGAATATCGGGGCCACCTATGACCGAAATCTTGAGCACTTCAAAGATTGCGTCAATTCCGTGCTGGACGACCCCGAGAAGCTCAACAAAAACGTGGAACGCAGCCACTCGGAGAGCTTTTCCTACAACATCATCAACCGGGGGATCTACATCTGCCAGGGCGAGGACACACTTTTTTATCCAATGCCGAATGTCGAAGACTTGAGACAGAATTACTACGACTGGGCCCGATCAGCAATGATCCTCTGACCCTACCCAGGCTTATCCCGGACGAGTATACTGACGGTCCATGATCGATTATCGCGAACTCCAATCCGAACGGGCATTACTGGTAACCGTCCGTTTTCGGGACGTATCCGAAAAGGAAGCCAGGAATCACCTGGAAGAACTCGAAGGTCTCTGCGCCACCCTGGGCTTCGAAAGCGCAGGGGAATTCATCGTTCCGGTGAAGGAGCCCCAACCGAAATATCTCATCGGCAGCGGATGGGCCGAAGAAATTGCCGCTCAGGCGACGGCTCTCGAAGCGGATTACATTGTTTTCGACGACGACCTGAGCCCGAGCCAGCAACGCAACCTGGAGAAGCTCTGCGAAAAACCGGTGATTGACCGGCATCAGGTTATCATTGATATATTCGCCGACCGGGCTCAGACCAGGGAAGCCGTGCTCCAGGTCGAACTGGCCCGGCTGGTCTACAGCCTGCCGCGATTGCGGCGGTTGTGGACCCATCTTTCCCGACAGCGGGGAGGAGCCAAAGGAACCCGGGGAGAGGGGGAAACCCAGCTGGAAGTGGACCGCCGTCTGGTGGAAGCCCGGATCAGCAAGCTCAAGGCAGAACTGATCCAGGTCCGCGCCCAGCGGGGAACCCTTCGAAAACAGCGGGAAGCGGTGCCGGTACCCACCGCGGCCATCGTCGGCTACACCAATGCGGGAAAATCCAGCCTTCATCGTGCCCTCACCGCCAGGGACATCCTGGGGGAGGACAAGCTCTTCGCTTCACTTGACCCCACCACACGCCGGGACGCCCTTCCTCACGGTATGGGAATGCTGGTGACCG
>CAWZYW010000059.1:0-9497 GCA_963966255.1 uncultured Salinispira sp.
TACCAAGGTGAAGGGGCAGGCAGACGTCTCACCGGGAAAAGGCGATATTTCCGGTGACGATCTCCAGGAACTCTGATCGACATGGTCGGTAATCTGGATCTTTTTTCCCGCAGGGCCGGTTTCAACTCGGCCCTGCGTCATTTCAAGTTCACCACCGGTCTCATCGAACCGGTAACCCGGGGAGGGAACATCGCCGACCTGCTTCGGGATGCCGAGGTGAACGGAACCATCAGCAAGGAACAGATGTCCCCGATTCTATCAGCCCTGCTGGTGGACAAATTCGAATATTCGGTCCTCTCCCGAAATTGTCCGGTCCTCATCGAGGATGCCGATGAAATCGTAAAAACCCTCAGCGGCTGGACCGCCCTTCAGATCGTACTGGTTTATCAGCATCCCGAAGTCGGCCCGATTCCGATCAATCCCAGGAAAGCCGAGTCATGGGAAGCTGCGCTTCCGGTGCTGAAAGATGAGCTGATGGTCGCATATGTCCTGGATCTCTCCGGAAAGCTCACCCCTGAGCAGCTGTCCAAGGCACTTCAGAATGTGCACGAAGTATTGGCCGGACGAAAGGTGAAAGCTCCAAAATCCTATACGGCCGATGTGGTCAAGGCCGCCGCCCCGCCACCGCCTCCTCCTGCTGCGAAACCAGCTCCGGCGGTCAAGCCCGGAGGCGCGTATCGAAAGACTCCCCAGTATTCCGTGGTGGTCACCAACGAACTTTTTCACAACGGGAATGTCGAAGCCTGGAAAAGGATTATTCAGTCCTACCGACAAAGCTATCCCGAACTCGACGTACTGATTTATTACGACAATGAACGCATCAAGGATATAAATGCGCTATTCAAGTGGGGCAAGGTAAAGCACGGTACGCCCATCCTTATCTCCGTAGCGGGTACCGATATCAAAGAAGTTTCCAAATTACAGCGTTATCTGTTCGAGGGCGCAAGCCCCCGTTTCGAAAATTTCCTGAAGGGAAGTATCGATCAACCCCTCGAACTGTTCTGACCGAGGAGACTCCTTATGAATGACTTCATCCATTTCGGCGACCGAGCGGCCGCCGAATCCATCAGCGACCAGGAAATTCTCGGGAGCCGGGGACGTCGGGCCATATCCCTCGGCGAACTGGATATGCCCATTTGCCCGGGTTTCGTGATTATCAACGAGCAGGCGAAGCGCTTTGACGAAGATCCCAAGCCGCTGGTAAAGCCCCTGGCTGAATCGGTTGCCGAGCTGGAAGAGGTCATGGGCAAGAAGTTCAGCGGGGGAGATGTTCCGCTGCTGCTCAAAGCCGTCGAATCACCCATGCTGAATGTGCAGAGTTCGCTGCCCTCGGTACACCATATCGGGCTGACCGAAGAAACCGTGGTTGCCGTCGGCAAGCTCACCGGGGAAAAGTTTGCCTATGCCGAATATGCCCATCTTCTGGGGAACGTGCTCCGTCTGGAAATCGTCGCCGGGGAAGATGATAAGAAAATCGCGGAATTCGAAGCATACGCCAAGAAATTAAAGGCCGCGAAGACAAAGTCCGCGGTGGTCAAAGCTATCGAAACACATAGGGATCTGCTTCCTGAGGAGCTGTATACCTCGGGACTCTTCCAGCTGCAGTACATCGTGGGGCGCCTCTATCGCGCGCTTCAACAGAGTCCCACCTCCGAGGATTCCGCGGTTATGGTCCAGACCATGGTGTACGGAAACCTGGATAAGAGCTCGTCGGCTGGCTATTTCTACACTCATCACATTGTCAGCGGAAAAGACGAACTGCAGGGCGAATACTTTCCCGCGGCATTCGACGAATCCGCCAGCAATGGAAAGCCTCTGAACAAAATCGGGGATCAGATGTTCGAGGACCTGCAGATCATCGCCCACAAACTCGAGGATCATTACAAAGAGCTGCGATTCGCACGCTTCGCCATCGAAGCTGACAAACTGTGGCTGGTGGATCAGGCTTCGGTCCCCAATAAATCAGCCCAGGCGGAAATCCGCACCCTCCTCGATCTCCTGGAACGCGATGTAGTTGACAATGACTATCTCATCGAAAAGGTCAAACCGGGAAGGCTTTCGGAAATTCTCCACCCGACCCTGGATCCCCGTTCGGTAGCAAAGCTGCACAGCATAAACGGCGGTATCGCCGGAGCGGTGGGAGCTGCCATCGGCAGGGTGTATTTCGATGCCGAAAGCCTTGTTACCGCCTACCGGCAGGCCCAGCAGGCCGGCGAGGACACCAATATGATCCTTGCCATGCCCGCGACCTTCGCCGGAGACGTAAAAGCCATCGAAATCGCGCAAGGCGTCCTGTCCTCCGAGGGCGGCTATGCCAGCCATGCGCCGGTGGTCGCCAGGAGCCTGGGCAAGGTGGCCCTGGTTCGTCCCGATGCAGTCATCGGGAAAAAGTCCATGGAGCTGGACGGAAAGGTCATCAAGGAAGGCGATTATCTCACCATGGACGTACCTTACTATGATGATCCGGTGCTTTACGTGGGGAAGGGCAGCTTGACTAAGCCGAGCCAGGAAGAAAGCGGACTTCTCGAATTCCTGGAAGTGGTTCAGACCCGCATCGACGGAATCGACGTTCACGCCAACGCAGACCAGCCCCGGGACGCAGAGCTTTCCAAGAAATTCAAGGCTCAGGGCATAGGACTGTGCCGCACCGAACATATGTTTTTCGACGAGGCCCGGATCAATCGTTTCAGGTATATGATTCTTGCCGACGATACTGAAAGCAGGGTGAAATTTCTCGACAACCTGGCCAAGGATCAGACGAAGGATTTCTACGATCTGCTGAAGATCATGGACGGGCTTCCGGTGACCATCAGGCTTCTAGATGCGCCGCTTCACGAATTCCTGCCGGCGGATGAGGCCGGCATGAAGGCCTTCATCGAGCAGGCAAAGAAAGACAAGACCGGACTTACCGCCAAACATATCAAAGAGCGCAGCCAGCTGCTTCGGGAATTCAACCCCATGCTGGGGCACCGGGGCATACGGGTGGCGATCTCCTACCCAGAGATCTACCGAATGCAGACCCGGGCTATTTTCGAGGCATCGTACAAGCTGCTGTCGGAAGGCCATGACCCGAAACCGGAAATCATGATTCCGCTGGTGATGAATCCGAATGAACTGAAGGTCGTGCGAAACGGGAAGAAGATCGAAGGCAAGCATATACTTGGTATCCGGGATATCGAAGATCAGGTAAGCAGATCCTATCCCGATGTGACCCTTGAGTATTCTGTGGGAACCATGATCGAGCTTCCGGCGGCTGCCCTGAACGCATCGGCCATCGCACGCTACGCCGATTTCTTTTCCTTCGGGACCAACGACCTGACTCAGACCACATACGGGATCAGCCGGGATGATTTCAATACCTTCTTCTCTGACTATACCGAACTGGACCTGCTGCCGCACAATCCCTTCAAGGTGCTGCAGCCGCAAGTGAAAGAGCTGGTGCAGACCGCCGCCCTGCGGGGGCGAATGGTCCGCCCGGACCTCAAGCTCGGATTGTGCGGCGAGCACGGGGCAGAACCGGAGAATGTCCAGTTTTTCGCCGAATCCGGCCTGAATTACGTTTCGGTTTCGCCCTACGGCATTCCCATCGCGAAACTGGCTATCGCCCAGATGAACCTGAAGGAAGCCAGAAGCTGAGTCGGCTAGTCTGAGGCGCAATCTATGTTCTATCATGAAGTCGTCAGTCCCCGGGCCCTGCCCGGGGACGTTTTTGATTATCTGCTGGCCCGGGGATGGTACCCCATGAGGCAGATGATTTTTACCACCTCCCATCTCGATGCGGCGGAGAACCTCGAACCGCAGCCCGTTCCCTGGCTGCGTTATCCTGTCCCGGAGGTGAAGCTGCGGGAGTCGCACCGGCGAATAATCCGTAAAAACCGCGATTATGACCTGAGACTGGTCTCTCCCTTCGCGCATTCACCGGAGCTGAATGATCTCTATCGTCTATATTTGGATTCAGTTGATTTCGAAGGATATCCATCGGTGGCTGCCGCCACCTTCGAACCGGATACGGATAACATCTACGATACCCGGGCATTTATTCTTCGGGATAGGGAGCGGATCTTCGGCTGCGGTATTTTCCACCGGGGAGAGACCTCTGTGGCGTCGATACTCCATTTTTACGATCCGGAATATTCGGCCTTGAGCCCTGGAAAATATCTCATTCTGCTCACCATGGATTATTGCCGCAGGGAGAATATCGAATGGTATTATCCCGGTTATGTCATCGAAGGAAATCCCCGGATGAATTACAAGCTCTTCCTGGGCGAATCGGCTGCCCAATATTACCACCCCGAACCTCATCCGATGAACGGGAGCTGGAAGGAATTCAATCGCAGCATTCTCATAACCGGGGAATCTTCTCGTCAAACTTTTCGGTCCGATATTCCCGGCTGAACCGGAAGCGAAGTTTCTAATCGGATGCCTGTTCAATCTGATCGCATAGGGCAGAGAGGCATTTCAGGAGATACAGTTTGATGAGGGTTTCCGGAACGTAGGGGCTCTTCGGATAGTTCGCCAGCAGGTACATGAAGTTTTTTTCCGCGGCACTGCGTGCCCCGGGGCAGATCAAGCCCTGTTCGCGCTCCATTTTCAGAAGCCCCCGGTAAATGGCTCGGTCCAGGGAAGCCGACCCCAGGCGATACAGTTTCTGCGACTTCGCATCCGCGCCGGCGAAGACAGTGTGTTCTTTCGGTTTTATCAGCATGCTTTCGTAAAACGCCTGGCAGAACCCGCCGATGGCGTTGATCTGCTTGTGCTGAATATTCGAACCGGGCATTTCGGCGGCCATGGCCAGGCGTTCGATGATATGGGTAAGCCGGCGCAATACTGCCCGATATCGCTGGCGCATGCTGCCTTCCTGCCTGAGGTATATTTTGTCCATGCCTTCGTTGTAATAAGAATGGATTTGATCCAGGATCTGATCGTATAGACCGGCGATCTGGGCCTGGGTGCCAAGGGAATATCCCGAATCGGCCTCTTCCTCGGCTTCTGATCCTCGAAGTTGTTCTTCCTCGGCAGCTTTCCGCAACGCTTCGCTTGCTTCCAGGCTTTCGATGTAGGTCAGGACCGCTTCGTAAGCTTCCGTGAGCCGGATTGTCATCTGGTGTGACCAGTCGGCCCGGTCCACATTTCGATCCGGATGGTATTCCATCAGCAGCCGGCGATAGGATGCGTTGATCTCTTCGGCGGACGCGCTTTGCTCGAGTTGCAGAATTTCGTATGCGGCGCTGACTTTCATCATTTTTTTCAGTTTAATCCAGCACAGACGTTCTGACAATCATTAGAATAGAGTAATGAACCCTAACGGAGGTACCTAATGAGTTCACTGATGGAGACATTCAAAGCCTACGCGGAAAACCGTTTGCCGGACCAGTACGGTTATATAATGTCGGTGTTCTACCATAATAATTCGACCTATACCCGTTATGAGCTGATTTCGTTCGGCAATGTGAAGGATATCTACAAATCCGACGAGGGTCTGGTATTCTCCGCAGAGGGCCGGAAAATGTACATTCTGGTTCAACCCGCCGGATTCCCCAACAGCCATACCGAACCTGCGTACCGCACTGATGCGGAGCGCATACCCTACCGCTTCCGGGAACTCATCGATTACACCACGAACCGGCAGGACCACGTATATATCGGATCGGAACCGATTATCACGTATACCAATTTCACCGTCCTCAAGCCCATCGGTCAGGATGTCAGCTATGTCTTTTTCCCCAGCGAAAACGTGAAGGAGGAGATCATGGAATTCTTCCGGATATCCCTGTGGAAACAGGCGCGGGTGCCCCAGTCCGATGCCCGTAAACTCCTGGTTCCCCTCGGGCAGGTGTACGACAAGCTGCGTCTATCTGACGGATCATTCTAGCTCAGGAGCCTGATCTGATTTCGCGGTGATCGCGCGCCATCGCCACGTAGGCCTCTGCGTTTTTCCTTATTTTCTCGAGCATGGCTGTATCCAGGGTTTTTATCGCCTTCGCGGGACTTCCTATGATAAGGGAGTTCGGCGGGAAGACCTTGCCCTCGGTCACCAGGGCTCCGGCTCCCACTACCGATCCGTCGCCGATGACCGCATTATTTAGAACGATGGATCCCATCCCGATGAGGCAGTCATTCCCGACGGTGCATCCGTGGAGGATTGCTCCGTGGCCCACGGTGACCCCTGAGCCGATATTCAGCGGACAGTCATCATCGACATGCAGCACAGCATTGTCCTGGACATTGGTCCGGACGCCCACACTGATCGGCGCCATGTCTCCCCGGATGGTGGCCGAATACCAGACACCGACCTCTTCGCCGAGGGCAACGTCGCCGACCACCTCGGCATTCCATGCGATAAAAAGAGCTTTGCGAGTATCCGGCGCTTTGCCATTCAGAGAATGAATCATCAACTGCCTCCTGAGCGAATAGTATCAGCCGATATCCCGGTCTGCAAGGCAAGCTGCGCTTGCCGCTTTTTCTTGACAGGCGGGTCCGCCGGGAATAGCCTGATGAAGTTATGGGATTTCAATTTTCCACGTATCAATACGGACCTGATTTTTCAGGAGACTACCAACGGCTTCGCAATTTCCTGATCGAGGTAAACCGGGATGAAATTCGCGAATATGACTTCGAATGGGTGCGATGGGAATGGGCTCACTGTCTCCCGTTTTTCTCCGAAGAGCGGGCTGGAGATATCGGCATATGGGAAAGAGATGGCGAAATCATGGCCGCAATTCTCTTCGAGTACGGGCCCGGACCTGGCTATCCGGTGTTACACCCGTCGGTGGCAGATGACCCGGAATTAAACGTGCCATGTTAGGTCACGCTGCCCGGAAGCTCCGGGATGATAAGGGAGAGGCAAAGCTCCTGATCAAGCTCGCGGATCGGCAATTTCAACGTCTTGCCCGGCAGGAAGGATACGTGCCCACCCCGGAGACCGAGGAAAATGCCGTACTCGATCTGAAAGATGCTGATCTGGAATTTTCCCTTGAACCGGGCGCACGGCTTGTCAGCCTCGATGAGGGATTTGATCTCGTTCAGTTCCACACCACCTTATGGGAAGGCTTCAATCATGAGGGTCCCGTGCCCATAAATGAAGACGAGCTGGCCGAACGTCGCCGGCAGCTGTACTCCCCCCATGGCGATGAGCGGCTCAAAATCGCCGTTATCGCTGCCGACGGTGAATACGCGGCGTATTGCGGCAGCTGGTACGATCCTCTCAATGACTACCTGATGATCGAGCCGCTGGCGACCCGTCCTGCCTACCGGCGCCGGGGTTTTGCCCGGGCGGCGGTGATGGAGGCATGCCGCAGGGGAGCCGCTTTGGGCGCCAGCCGTGCCATGGTGGGCTCAAATCAGCAGTTTTACTATTCAATCGGATTCGATCCCCTGCCGGCAGCATCGTTCTGGCGCCATCTCCAAGCGGAATCGAAGCAGCCGGCCGGGGATACGGCCAAGGGGGATACAGCGTGATGGAAGCAGATTATCATCAGGAGTTCATCGGTATCGACGAGGGTGGCAAACAGCTGTTGAGGGGCAATACGTCGTCACCGACGCTGAGATGGCGGGTAGATATTTCGGGATTTCCCCGCACCCGAAGTCTGCAGATTATTCCCGGTGGCCTGGGACTGGCGGGCTTCGAGGGCGGTTTTTTCGAATTCGATCTGTTGAATGGTGAAATCATCAGGAGTTTCATCAATCGACGCGGGGTGAGCTGGGCTCACCGCGCAGCCGGCGGCCGTACCTTACTCGGAGGCATCAACCTTGCCGGGGGCAGGGGGATCTGCCTGGAGCAGCTTGATGCCAGCCTGAACCATGCGGGACTTACTTGCATGCGGGGAGGATACGTGCGTCTGTTCACCATGCTCGGCGGGGAGAATGGTTCAAAGCCCGATGGATTCCTGCTGGCTGCGAACCGGAGGATCCTGGAGACAGATTCCGATATGCAGGAAATCCGCGAATATCGAGCCAGGGGTTTCCGGCATGCCTGGATGGCCAGGAAACTTGACGACGGGGATGTACTCGTCTCGGCTGGCTACGGGGCTTTTATGGCCCGCTTCGCCCCCGACGGCGCCCTGGTAACCCGTTTTGGGGATAAAAAGCAGATGCCTGCTAATACGCGACCCTTTTTCTATGCGAGCTTCGACATTGCATCCGACGCTTCGGTTTATGTGGCAAACTGGCAGGGCCACGGTCAATCTCATGGTCACAAGGGACGGCAGCTGCTGCATTTTGCCGCCGACGGCGCGTACCTGCAGGGCTGGTCATGGCCTGCTGAAATTTCATCACTGCAGGGGCTTATCTTGCTGAGCTAAGAGGAAATACGGCTATCCGGCTGAATCTTCATCCGTGAACGGTGATGGTCTCCCCATTGGTAAGTTTCAGGCGCTCGCGGGTGTATCGGAGAAGCTCGATGCCGGAAGGATAGTAATCGCTGGGCTCCTCTACGAGGGGAGGGGAGAATATTTTTTCGATGACGGCTCCGGCGGCTCCGTGTGCCACCGCATTGGTGCCGACATCGGCGAAGTTGATCTGGCAATGGACCTTGCTGTCGTACGACCAGTTCGCCTGAATCTCAACTTCCAGGAATTCCCGCAGCAGGTCCTCGTAGCGGACGATATCCCCTTCGAAATTGATGAGGGTGAAATTCATCATATTGACCAGAAAGGCGATATTCCGCGACAGCTCGTTCATGACCCGCCGGATCACCGCGTTGTCGTACGTCAGCCGACTGAGTGATCCCTGATTCAGGTTGAACTGGGAATCATTTACCGTGGTCTTGAACACGCTCTGGAATTCACCTGCCGAGAATGTATCCCCGTGTAAGACCGAGCCCTTGATGACGATGCCGGTACCGATTGCGATACCCACGCTTCCCGGGCTGTCTGCGCTTTGGGACTTTCTCAGCTCCCCCAGGATGGACAGGAAATTCCGCTCGCGGTAGGCTTTTTTCTTGATCAGTTCGCTGTAACAGCAACAGTTCGCGTCATTTTCGATTATGACCGGATAGGGAAACTTTTTGCTAAACCCTTCATAAAACGGAGTCTCCCGCAGGATACCCATGGGATTCGATTGCAGGATTACTCCGGTGTAGGGATTCACCAGGCCGGAGATACCGATTCCCGCACCGATTACCGTTTTATTCAGCCGCGAGCACTCCTGCTCGGCCCTGGTCAGGATAAACTGCAATGCGGTGTCGGAATCGAAGATATTGCCATTCAGGGGATAGCTTCGTTCAAGCAGGGTTTCGCCGTACAAATCAGTGGCAACTAAATTCCAACCTTCTGTCTGGATTTCAATTCCCATAATGATACCAAAATCCCGGTTGAGGCTCAGATCTATCGGACGGCGGCCACCGTTTGGAGTGCTTTCTCCTTTTTCCTCCATAACCAGGATGCCTTCATCGATAAGAGGGTTGGTTATCTTGGTGATGGTAGAACGATTAAATTCTAGACTCTCAGCGATAAGAGTGCGGCTTATTTGCTGCTTCTGCTTGGTCGTGTTATGAATGG